>JANYFX010000736.1 GCA_025359585.1 Rhizobacter sp.
CGCAGCATCTTCTCGGTGTTGCGCAGGTGTTGCAGCGTGTCGAGTTGCAGCACCACGTCGAAGCTCTGGTCTTCGAACAGCGCCAGGCCTTCTTCGAGGTTGAGCTGGATCACGTTCACGCCACGCTGGGTGCAGGCGAGCACGTTCGCGTCGGCGATCTCGATGCCGTAGCCGCTGCACTGGCGGTGGTCGCGCAGGTGGGCCAGGAACTCGCCGTTTCCGCAGCCGAGGTCGAGCACGCGCGAGCCGACAGGCACGAGTTCGGCGATGAGCTCCATGTCTTTGCGGTCGCTCATGATGGAGCCCCCACGTCGCTGCGCTCCTGCCCCCCGCGGGGGCGCTCGCCGGCTTGGGGCGGCCCGGCGCTCGGCTCGGCCTGTTCCTTCGCGATGTTGTCGAAGCAGGCGCGCAGCACACCGTGATAACGCGCGTCGTCGAGCAAAAACGCGTCGTGCCCGTGCGGTGCGTCGATCTCGGCATAACTGACATCGCGCTTGTGATCGACCAGCGCCTTGACGATCTCGCGCGAGCGCGCCGGCGCGAAGCGCCAGTCGGTGGTGAAGCTGATGATCTGAAATTTGCAGACTGCCGCCGCGAATGCCGCCGTGAGGTCGCCGCCGAACTCGCGCGCCGGGTCGAAGTAGTCGAGCGCGCGCGTGATCAGAAGATACGTGTTGGCGTCGAAGTACTCGCTGAACTTGTCGCCCTGGTGGCGCAGGTAACTTTCGATCTCGAACTCGATGTCCTGCGTGGTGTAACCCGGCGCGCCGTTCTTCAGGCTGCGGCCGAACTTGGCTTCCATCGCGTCGTCCGACAGGTAGGTGATGTGGCCGATCATCCGGGCCACGCGCAGGCCGCGCCGTGGCAACGTGTCGAAGCGGTAATAGTGGCCACCGTGGAACTCCGGATCGGTGACGATCGCACGCCGCGCCACTTCGTTGAACGCGATGTTCTGCGCCGACAAATTGGGTGCCGTTGCCACCGCGATGCAATGGCGCAAGCGCGTCGGGTAACGCAGCGACCACGACAGCGCCTGCATGCCGCCCAGGCTGCCCCCGAGCACGGCAGCGAGCTGCGTGATGCCCATCGTGTCGAGCAGGCGCGCCTGCGCATCGACCCAGTCCTCGACCGTCACGACCGGAAAGTCGGCGCCGTAAGGCAGGCCGTTGTCGGGGTTGGTCTGCATCGGCCCGGTCGAGCCGAAACACGAACCGGGGTTGTTGACGCCGATCACGAAGAAACGATTGGTGTCGAGCGGCTTGCCGGGGCCGATCAGGTTGTCCCACCAGCCTTCGCTCTTGTCTTGACCCGCATACGTGCCGGCGACATGATGGCTCGCGTTGAGCGCGTGGCACACCAGCACCGCGTTGCTCTTGTCGGCATTGAGCGTGCCGTAGGTCTCGAAGGCCAGCGTGTAGTCGCGCAGGCGCGCCCCGCTGCGCAAAGGCAGCGGCTCGGCAAAGACCATGGACTGCGGCTGAACGTGGCCGATCGAACTCATGACACCCCAATGAAAAAACCCGGCTCCGCTGCAAGGGCGGACACCGGGTCGGCGTCCCTCTTTAGCGGCATTTTTTAAGCGCCCGCAAGTCGGAACAAATCGGCGCTGGGAGGCAGTATAACGAGCCCGCTTTGACGGACGAGAAGACGGAAGACGGAGCGGGAGCGACGGCAGCGCGCGGGCGCGCCGGGTCAGGCCGGCGGGAACGTGGAGAACTGCGCAGCCAGCACCATCTGAGCCCAGGCGCGACGCTCGTCAACCAGGGTGGCGCACCTCGGATGCCCGAGCCCTTGCATGCATTGCGCCTCCAGCATGCCGGTGGGTGCGCTGTCGTCGATGTTGACGGCGCTCACCCCCAGAAAGGCCCGTCCGTTCGTGGCGACCGTGCCGAAGAAGTAGGCCTCGCGTTGCAGGAAGCCGTCTTTCATGCGAGCGCGGTAGGCGCCCTTGCGGTTCACCACAAGGGCGCCCTTCTGCATCGGGCGGAGGTAAGACCAGGCCGGGTCGAGTGTCACGAACGCCCCGGGAGTGCCCAGCTGGGTCACCGCCTGCTCGAACATTTCCGACTGGCGCTGCGCCTCGGCATTGTTGGCCGAAGAGCGTATCTGCACCACCATCGACATGCGTGGCCAGCCCGGCCCTTGCACGGTGATGAAGTCACCTTGCGAGCGCAACTTCGAACCCTCGGGCACGGCCAGCGTGGCCCCGAGTTGAAGGTCCTGGTAGATGTCATACTTGAAGTTTTCAGGCTGGAACACCTGGAACAACATCGCCAGCTGGCGCAGGCCGAGCGCGTCGTCGGCGCTCGCCGACAGCTGCGCAAAAGTGCGGCTGCGCAGCCGCGTCAGCGTGACACCGTTCAGCGGTGCCAGCGTCTTCACGTTGGCCTGCAGGTCGGCGGCGAAGAGTTGCTTGATCGCGGCCGCGCGGGGCAGCCGGGTGTCGCTGGATTGCGCCAACTGTTCCAGATACTTCGCCGGAATGCCCCAGCAGATGCCGACCGCACCTTCTTCGAGTCCGCCGTTGGCCACGCCGACGACACGCCCGCTGCTGTCCAGCAACGGTGCCCCCGACAGGCCCGGCACCAGGTTGCCCTCGAGGTTGAGGATCTCCAGCGTTGCGCTCGGGTAGTCCGTGAGAGTCGCCAGCACCTTCGGGGGAAGGATGCTGGTCAGGCGGTCGCCACCGAAACGGCGCTTGACTTCCGTGGCGCTGGCGCCGGGGATGTTCAACGGGAATCCCAGCGCATCCATCACCTGCTTCACTGCCGGCAGAGTGATGTTGAGCGCGAGCGCGGGTCGTGCCAGCGGCGCCGGCAGGCGCAGCAGCACCAGATCGGCAGACTTCAGCACACGCTCGACGCGCAGCGCGTGCGAGGCCTCGATCTTTCCCTGAGCGTCAACGAGGTGGCCCACGACACCCTGTGCGTTGTCGACCACGTGCAGCGCCGTCACGACGTGTTGCGCATCGGGCCAGAGAAACCCCGAAGCCGTGTGCGTGCCGGCGTCGATCTTCAGCACCGAGGCGCTGGCCGCGGCGAGCACGTTCGCCGGCTGCGCCTGCGTCTGGCCGACCAGGCGGAGTGCGGCGGCCGTGCAGCCGCCCAGGATCAACGCGCGGCGCATGCGACGCCCACCACCGCGACAAGCGCCACCTTGCGCTGGCTTTCATCGGCCAGTTCCTTGCCGAGTGAACGGGCAACGCCGGCGAGCGATGCGAACCCTGCTGCTTCGTAGGCCACTGCGGCAGCGGCAACATCTTTGAAGCGCGACGGCGCAAGGCGTTCGCACGTGGTGGCGTCGGCGCTGAAGAGCACGGTCGAGCGGTGGTCCGCGGCTGCGGCTGCGGGTGCCGCGGCGGTCGGCGCCGAGGCCGCGCGCGCCGCCGGGAACTCCCGGCCGGCCACGAGGCGCCGCGCTTCTTCGGCGCCGAAACCAGCCGCCTGCAAGGCCGCCACTTGCTGGACCAGTGTCGGGCGCGGCGGAGACAGCACATCGTGCGTGCGCATCCACAGTCCTGCAACAAGGCCGACGATGGCTGCCAGGCCCAGTGCGCCCGAGCGCCAGGCTGCAGCCTGTTGCCGTGCCGGCGTCGTGTCGTTCGCAGCGCCCTTGGCTTGCGGCAGCACCACGGCACCCAACAGCGCGGCCAGCGCGCCCACCACCAGCGCGACGACAGGCGAGGTCGACAGACCCATCAGCAGCCCGAGCAGCAGCCCGATGCTCGCGCCGGAGAACACTTGAACTGCCACCGCCTACTCCCTTGCTTCGCTGTGGCGGATGTTGCCACAGCAGCCACCACGGGTGCGGCGGTTCAGCGGCCAGCGAACGGTGGTTTGCGGGCGACGCTGACACAGACGGCAAACGCGACACCGATCGATTTCGACACGCCAGGAAAATTTCCTTGTAGCCAGCCATGGAACGCGGCGCTCAGAAATCGTTTTCATCGGCACCGCAGTTGCTGATCGGCCCAGGCGTGCCCTGTACCGCTAGCGCTCGAGCGGCCACAGCCCGTCCAGCACCGAACCCGCGCTGTTGATCGCCGCGCAGACCTCGACGATCGCGATGCGCTTGGCCGTCGCCTGGCGGCGTATCTGTTCATAAGCCTGGATGTCGGTCACGCCCTGGCGCTCGGCCAGCAGTTTCACGGCACGTTCGATCTCGCGGCGCGAACGCAGTGTCTCCTCCAGCTTCGTGACCTTGCTGAGGAGCCGGTCCTGATAACCCTTGGTCGAACGCGCGAGGATCAAGGTGCTGAGCACGCCCGTCGGCCGAAAAGGCTTGTTGATGACCGCTTGCGCGTTCAGGTCGAGGATGCCCTTGAGCACGGTCGGGTTCTCGTACTCGACCAGCGCGATGATCACCGCGTCGGAGTCGACACCGCTCCACAGCGGCTCGCTGCCACGCTCGGCCGGCACCAGCACGAAGATGACGTGCGTGTCGGCGGGCGGCGCCGGCGGATAGGGCCAGAGCGACTTCACCGGGCAGCCGATGCGCCGCAACTGGTCGAGCAGCACGTTGCACTCGGCGCCCGGTGGATGGATCACCGCCACCGAGGTGCCACGCAACTCGTCGAACAGGCGCTTGATCCCGCTGGCCATCGCATCAGCCCGCAGCGGCGTCGTTCGACAGGTCGGGCCACCCGTACATCGTCAGGTACGGATCGGGTTTGATCGCCTCGCCCGATTCCCAGACCAGCTCGAAGCTACCGTCGGCACGCACTCGGCCGATGCGCGGCCGCAGCCACGCGTGCTGGTTGTCGGCGTCAAGCCGCAACCCGCCGGACGGTGCAGCGTCGTCTTGCCGGCACCGTTCGGGCCGATCAGGCTGACGAGCTCGCCGCGGTGCGCGACGAAGTCGATGCCACTCAGCACCTGGTGGCTGCCGAAGTTCTTTGCAACGCCATGCAGTTCGATCACCGGCTGCGCAGCGTCTTCGCTCGGTGGTGCGAGCGGCGCGGCGCTGAGCGTGACGGGCACCTGGGCGCTGCCCTTGCCCCACGCTTTGCCGAAGACTCTCAGCAGCGGCGGCAGCAAACCCTGCGGCAGCAACACGATCACGAGCACGAAGGCGATGCCGACGAAGAGCTTCCAGACGAAGGGCAGGCTGCCGCTGAGGTAGGCGCTGCTCCATTCGATCAGCAAGGCACCGAGCACCGGCCCGATCAGCGTGCCGCGCCCGCCGAGCGCGACCCAGATGATCACCTCGGTGCCGAACACGAAGCCCGCCAGTTCCGGCGCGACCACGCCGCTGAAGCTCGCGTAACCGAAGCCGGCGATGCCCGCGATGCCGGCGGTCACGACCAGCAAGGCGATCTTGAGCGTCGCGGTGTTGATGCCGAGGTAGGCGCAACGTGTCTCGTTGTCGCGGACCGCGGCGAGCAGCCGGCCGCCGCCGCTTCGCACGAATAGCCAGGTGACGGCCGTCAGCAGCACCAGCGACACGGCGGCGATGCGGAACCAGGCTTCCAGACTCAGGTCGGGCATGGTGTAGCCGGTGAGCCCCGAACTCGAACCGGTGAAGGTGCCCCCGAGAACAGCAACTGCGTCATCACGATGGGCAGCACCAGCGAGATCACCGAGGCATAGTGGCATCTCGGTCGACGAGAAGGGCAAGCAGTACTACCTCGACGTGCACATCGCCTACCGCCAGGCCTGCCTGAACGCGATCGA
>JANYFX010000383.1 GCA_025359585.1 Rhizobacter sp.
GACAGAAGACAACGACGCCTCAGTTGTTCGGCCGGTCTTGGCAGGCCTTCAGAGTCGGCTTCGTGCCCGACGACCGAACGATTTGCCAGTTATTCGGAGTAAGGAGCTGAGTGAGGCAGCTTCCAGATCGTCATTGGGTGATGTGCTGCGCCCTCGCCACCGACAAGACCGATGGCGACGACCTCACAACCTGGGCTATTTGCTGGCAGGCCGCGGTGGGTCGAGAGTTCTTCGTCCAACCTTCACTGGTCGCGCGGATCAGAGACCGTTTGATCGGCGCACACCAGCGTTCGGGTCGCGTGCTCGTCAACTACGCGTTGCTGCCCGCAGAGATCCATATCGTTGCGCATATTCCACGAGGAGACTCGCCGGGAGGTGTCGCCCGTGCCTTCGGTAACGTGCTCTCGCGGTGGGTCCGCGAAGTGCATCCTGTGCGCAGCCCCGTGCTGGCCGGTCCCTATCAAGCTCAGCCGATTCTTTCCCTCGAGGAATTGCGCGACGAAACGCGGATGCTGGCGTGGCGCCCTGTTTTTCTTGGGTTGTGCTCCACGCCGAGTCACTATCCGCACGGCGCTCTTCGCATCGCGCTCGGACTCACTCCCGCGAAAGGATTCGATACGCGCCCGATGCTGCGGAACTTCGGGGACTCGGTGCCGGATGCCCGTGCGTCCCTGAGACGTTGGATCACGAAACGTCCCTCCGAGCAGGAGTGGCTCGCGTGGGAGCTGACCCGCGGCCTCGAACTGGCGGTCGGCAGTGTGGGGCCTCATCCGACGATGGCAAGGTCGGTCGACCATGGAGCAGCAAAACTGATTGCAGCGGCAGGCGCCTATGGCATCGATGGCGCCCTTAAGCTGCTTGAGCTCTGGATTGTTGCAAAAATACAGCCGATGAACGGGCTCAACCTCCATGAGGCACGCAGTCCCGTGGCAGCGCGGGGACGCGCGTTGGTCGCCTGCCTTGCAGTGTCCCATCGGCTCTGTTCGGCCGCATCGGTCGCGCGTCACTTCGGCCGGGCAAAGGCCACTTTGTCGGAACAGATGTCCGCCTGCCGCGCGCGCACGAAAGATCAGGCCATCCTTGCGACGCCGCTGCAAAGGATCATCGAGGAGTCGAGTGCGCTGCTGGCGATGGTCAATGCAACTGCTCACTTGCCGCCTTGACGGTGAGGGGTTGGGGAGACAGACACCGGCGTCCACCAAATCCGGAAGGGCCGTGCATCGCCGCAAGAAATCACTTTGGCGGGAGGCACCAGAGCGCGATTAGAGCGGGCGACACAGCCGACCGAGACGGCACACGGCGCATTCCTGAGGGTGTCACCAAGGCGAGGAAATCGTTCGGCGACACCGTCGAGCGCAAGGCTGGCTAGACGACTGGAGCGATCGCGACTACAGCGGTCTGTGCTGGTCTGGGCATGCCCGTTGTTTTGGATTTCCGAAGAAATCGGCTTGGGAAGAGCGCACTGAAAGTTGGTACGGAGGAGACCGGCCTGCTGACTTCGACCAAGCTTGACGAACCAATGACCGTTCTGCTTAGCCGCGGCTGCCGATGAATCGAGAGTCATGGGCTCGATGCCCAGCGGCGCAGGCATGCACGTCTCGCACTGCGTCAACAGGCCTCGACCACACTCCGGTCAACCGCCCGCAGCTCAGTGATCGCTTCGCGCCAACCCCGCGGAGAGTGCGGCGTAGAGCAGTAGTTTGCAATTTGCGGACAACTGCTAAGTTCCTCGGCCGCGTTCAGCGAAGCGTGAGTGCCGCACTCGCGGCACTGAATCATTGGCCGCCCACTTCGGCGAGCGGCCCCATCCCTCGTCGGCATCGTTGAGCGGCCCCGCATTCGCCGGTCGCCTCTTGTGCGAACCGTAGCGCCGCGCGCTCGGGCGCAAGGGCCTTTCGCGGCATAAACGGCGGCCTGCCCACGCTCGCTTCGCTCACGCGGGCCCCTTCCATTTATTCCACGGTGCCCTTGCGCCCGCGCTTCATAGCGGCGCTCGCGGTCTCGCACGGCGACCGACGAATGCGGGGCAGACATCAGCTCAACAGCACACCTGACGCCGAGGGATCAACAGCCACGAATGGCTCCCTCGGAAATTAGGGCAGGTGGTCTTTGGGATCGGAAGGAAGGGCGACATGCAGGAACGCAATGACACCGACGAAAACGGCCACGCACGCGGCCATCTACGAACAGTTGCCGTGTTGCTCGGCGGCTATGAGCTTCCGTGGCCGGGCCTCCCACCGTAGCGCTACGTTGCGCGGAACCCGGGAACTGTCTTCAACGATTGGAGTTCATCATCATGGAACACACGAAGGAATTGCTGTCGGTGCCGTTGTCGAGCCTTGTGCCATCGCCGCACAACGTGCGGCGTCATACCGCCGGGCGAGTCGAGGAACTGGCAGCGCTGATCGACGCGCGGGGGCTGCTGCACAACCTGATGGTCACCGAGCACACGGTCGGCCGGGGCAAGGCGCGCAAGCTGCGGTTCGCGGTAGCAGCCGGCGAGCGGCGCCGTCGGGCGCTGCTGCTGTTGCAGCAGCGGGGCCGGTTGCCGAAGGCGCACGAAGTTCTGTGCGAACCGGTGCCGCCCGAGCGAGCGCTCGAAGTGAGCGTCGCGGAGAAAAGTGGCCGGGAGGCGTTACACCCGTCCGACGAGTTCGAGGCCTTCAAGGCCTTGATCCACGAGGGCAAGGGCATCGAGGATGTGGCGACGCGTTTCGGCGTGTCGGTGCTGACCGTGCAGCGGCGCTTGAAGCTGTCGGCGGTATCGCCCAAGCTGCTGGGGCTGTACCGCCAGGACGGCATCAACCTCGACCAGCTGATGGCGTTGACGCTAAGCGACGAGCACGAGACTCAGGAACGCGCGTGGTTCGAGGCGAA
>JANYFX010000761.1 GCA_025359585.1 Rhizobacter sp.
GTTGGCCGGCCTGCGCGGTGGCGCCGGTGCCGGTCACGGTGTCTTCGTATTGCAGGCCGGAAGCGGTGGTGGTCATGAAGAGCCTTTCTGTGAGTCGATCGATCAGGTCCGGCATCATGCCAGCCCTGCGTCGTGGTTCAGGCGGGCCAACGCCCGCGCCATGCCTCGACGGCCGTTGCGAGCCAATGCACAACATTCGCGCCCTCCACCTGCAGGCCGAGCGCCACGCCTGTATCGGCCAGTGTTTTCAGGGGCTGGTCGAGCGCCAGGGCTTGCGCCCCGTTCTGTTTCGAGAGTTTTTCGCCGTTGGCACCGAGCACCAGCGGCGTGTGCAGATAAGTCGGTGTGGCGTGGCCGAGGCAGTGTTGAAGGTGGATCTGCCTCGGTGTGTTGTCGGCCAAGTCTTCGCCGCGCACCACGTGGGTGACGCCCTGCGCTGCGTCATCGACGACGACGGCGAGCTGGTAGGCCCACAGCCCGTCGGCGCGCCTGAGCACGAAGTCACCGACCGCGTTCGTCACGTCTTGCTGCAAGCTGCCCAGGCGGCGATCGTGCCAGCCGATCAGCAGGGCGCCATGCGGTTGTGACGGCGACGCGGTGGCCAGCAAGCGTGTCGCGCGCGCGGGCTTGCCTTGCAGGCCGTTGCGGCAGGTGCCGGGGTAGACGAGCTCGTGGTGGCGTGGCCGCATGTGGCCCTGGGCTCGCAGCGCTTGTTCGATGTCGGTGCGCGTGCAACCGCAGGGGTAGGCCCAGCCGCTGTCGGTCAAGCGCAGCAGTGCTGCTTCGTACAGCGCGCTCCGACTCGACTGCCAGACGGGCACTGCGTCGGCAACGAGGCCGCAGGCCGCGAGCTGTGCCAGGATGTGCTCGCCCGCGCCCGGTACGCAGCGTGGTGCGTCCACGTCTTCGATGCGCACCAGCCAGCGCCCGCCGTGGGCGCGCGCGTCGAGCCACGACGCGAGCGCGGCCACCAGCGAGCCAGCGTGCAGCGCGCCGGTGGGCGAGGGCGCGAAGCGGCCGACGTAGCCGGTGCTGGCGCGCATCGTTGCGGTCGATGCGTTCACATGCCCGCGAGCGGCATCTGCGTGTGCCGCTCCAGAAGCGCCTCGCGCGTGGCCGGGCTCTCCAGCTGACCCAGCCACCAGCGCAGCGCCAGGCCGAGCTGCGGCTTGCGGGCCGCGCCCGGCGTGCTGCTGACCGGCAGACGCCAGGCGTAGGCGAGCCGCACGGTCTGCGCACCGCGGTGCAACGGCTTCACGACGAGGCGCCCTGCGGCGATGTGCTCGCGCACCAGCGGTTCGGGGACGAAGCCGCAGCCCATGCAGCGCAGCTGCGCTTCGATCTTGAGCTGCATGCTGCTCACCGTCAGAACGTCCTGCCCCGGCAGCAGGTTGATGGTCAGGGGCGTGAGGCGCTGCGCCGAATCGGCCACGGCCACAGCGCGGTGTCGCACCAGTTCCAGGTCGCTGATCGGCGCGCCGCAGGCCGCGAGCGGGTGGTGCGGCGCCACCGCGAACACGAACTCCAGGGTGCCGAGCTCCTTGATCTGAAAGCCGGCCGAGGGCGTGCGGTCCAGACCCACGCCGATCGCCAGGTCGGCCTGGCCCGAGACCAGCGCCTCCCAGGTGCCCGACATCACCTCGGTGCGCAAGCGCAGCCGGGTGCCCGGGCTGCCGAGCGTGGCCGGCAACGCCGCGCCGTCCGCGGCTCTCGGTGCCGCGGGTTGCGGGTCGAGCGCATAGAAGGCCTCGCACAGCTCGAACATGGTGACGCGAGAGAGCACGCCGTCCACCGCCACGCTCAGCTGCGTTTCCCAGCCTGTGGCGACACGCTTCACGCGGTGCGCCACCGCGTCCATCTGCTCCAGCAGGCGGCGGCCTTCGTTCAGCAGCTCTTCACCGGCGGCGGTCAGCCGGGCCTGGCGCGAGCGGCGGTCGAACAGCAGCACGTCGAGCGCGTCTTCGAGTTGGCGCACGCTGTAGGTCAGCGACGACGGCACCTTGCCGAGCTCGCGGGCGGCGGCCGCGAAGCTGCCGGTGCGCGCGATCACGTCCATCATCGAAAGAGCGTCTGGCGTGAGAACGTTGCGGCTGTCGGACATGGGGCAGGTCGAGGTGAAAGGGCGTTCATCTTATTTGAACGATCACTTCAACGTGCGCCGCACCGTGGGGCCGTGTGCCGCACCTAAAGTCTCTTCATCGAAAGGAGAGCCCCCATGCTCACGCTGCGCAAATCGAAGGAACGAGGCTTTGCCGACCACGGTTGGCTCAAGAGCTTCCACAGCTTTTCATTCGCCGATTACCACGACCCGAAGCACATGGGCTTCGGCAGCCTGCGCGTCATCAACGAAGACCGCATCGCTCCCGGCACCGGCTTCGGCACGCACGGCCACCGCGACATGGAGATCGTCAGCTACGTGCTGAGCGGCGAGCTCGCGCACAAGGACAGCATGGGCAACGGCGAAGCCGGTGCCGCAGTGGCCGGCGTGATCCGCCCCGGCGACGTGCAGCGCATGAGCGCCGGCACCGGCGTGCGCCACAGCGAGTTCAACCATGCACCGAAAGACACCACGCACTTTCTGCAGATCTGGATCGAACCGAACCAGCGCGGCATCGAACCGGGCTACGAGCAGAAGCACTTCGATGCCGGCTCCAAGAACGGCACGCTGCGCCTCGTGGCCTCGTCCGACGGCCGCGACGGCTCCGTGACGATCCACGCCGATGCGGCAATCTACAGCGGCCTGTTCGATGCCGGGCAAGCGCTGACCCGCCCGCTCGACCCGGCGCACAAGACCTACGTGCACCTGGTGCGTGGCAGCCTCGAAGTCAACGGCCAGCACCTGCAGGCCGGCGACGCGCTGCGCATCGAAAACGAATCGGCGCTCGAGATCGCCCACGGCACCGATGCCGAAGTGCTCGTGTTCGACCTTCATTGAATTTCCCTCTTCCGTTCAATCAACAAATAAGGATTTCCGTGCTCAACACCCTTCAAAACCCCTTGGCTCTCATCGGCCGCATCCTGCTTGCCCTGATGTTCGTGCTCGCCGGCTTCAGCAAGATTGCCGGCTTCGACGGCACGGTCGGCTACATCGCCTCCGGCGGGCTGCCGGCACCGGCGCTGCTTGCGGTGCTGACGATCATCCTCGAGGTCGGCGGCGGTCTGGCCATCGTTTTCGGCTTCCAGGCACGCTGGGCTGCGCTCGCGCTCGCCGGGTTCACGCTGCTTGCAAGTTTCACGTTCCATGCGTTCTGGAAGTTGCCCGCCGACCAGCAAATGGTCCAGCAACTGCTGTTCATGAAGAACATCTCGGTGGTCGGTGGTTTGCTGGTGCTGGCCGCGTTCGGTGCCGGCGCGATCAGCCTCGACGCCAAGCGCTCGAAATAATCCATTGCTCTCAAAACCCCAACCCGAAGGAGTTCACATGTCCAAGATCGCAGTTGTTTTCCACAGCGGCTACGGCCACACCAAACGCATGGCCGAGTCGGTGGCCGCCGGCGCCGGCGCCGAGCTGATCGCCATCGATGCCGAAGGCAACCTGACCGAAGCGCAGTGGACCACGCTCGCCGCGGCAGACGCCATCATCTTCGGTTCGCCGACCTACATGGGCAGCGTGTCGTGGCAGTTCAAGAAGTTTGCCGACGCGTCGAGCAAGCCGTGGTTTTCGCAGGCCTGGAAGAACAAGATCGCAGCCGGCTTCACGAACTCGGCCACGATGAACGGTGACAAGCTCTCGACGCTGCATTACCTGTTCACGCTGTCGCAACAGCACAGCATGATCTGGGTCGGCACCGGTCTGATGCCGAGCAACGCCAAGGCGGCCACGCGCAACGACGTGAACTACGTCGGTTCGTTCTCGGGCGCCATGGCGCAAAGCCCGTCGGATTCGAGCCCCGACGAAATGTTGCCGGGCGACCTGGAAACGGCCAAGCAGTTCGGTGCCCGCGTGGCCGAGGTCGCGTCCAAGTTCACACGCTGAAGTCTCTGCGGGCGGCGGCCCGCGCCTTGCTACATTTCCGCCCATGGAAATGACATTCAAGGTCCTGACCCTGCTGCCCTGGATCGACTGGGCGGCAGTGGTCATTTTTTTTGGCAGCTGGGCGGGTTATGCGCACTTCGCGCGCATGCGCGCCGACTCGCACCGCTCGGTGCTCGGCGCCACCAACGCGGTGCGCCGTGAGTGGATGCTGCAGACTACCTACCGCGAGGTGCGGGTGATCGACGGCGTGGTGATCCAGAACCTGTCGACCAGCCCTTCGTTCTTCGCGTCGACCACGATCCTGATCATCGGCGGCCTGCTCGCGGTGCTCGGCACCGACAAGGCGACCGAACTCGTGCGCGACCTTCCGTTCGCGGCGCGCACGACCACACTGATCTTCGACCTGAAACTGATTCTTCTGCTCGGCATCTTCGTCTACGTGTTCTTCCGCTTCACGTGGTCGATGCGGCAGTACACCTTCGGCGCGCTGCTGGTGGCGGCCGCGCCCGAGGCCGAGCGCTTCCTCAGCGAAGGCCTGTCGCGCGAAGCCTTCGCCGACAAGGCGGGGCGCATCGTCGGCCTGGCGGCCGAGACCTTCAACGACGGGCTGCGCGGTTATTACTTCGCGTTCGCCGCGATCGGCTGGTTCTTCTCGCCGATCGTGTTCCTGGTGGCCACGATGGGTGTGGTCTATATCCTGTACCAGCGTGAGTTTCGCTCCGAGGTATTGAGCGTGTTGAACTCGTGAGCGCTACAGGTCACGAGCCAACCGAACGCCGCTGAATTGCCACTGCGCGTCGGGCGGGAAGAAGTTGCGGTAACTCGCCCGGACATGGCCGGCCGGCGTGGCGCACGAGCCGCCGCGCAGCACGTACTGATTGCACATGAACTTGCCGTTGTATTCGCCCACCGCCCCGGGCAGCGCACGGTAGCCGGGGTAGGGGCTGTAGGAAGACCGCGTCCATTCCCACACGTCGCCGAACATCTGCAGCGGCTCGTTGCTCGCGGCGTCGTCGGCAGGCAGCGGATGGAACGCGCCACGGTTGGCGAAATTTGCCTGTTGCGGCGCGCGCAGGCTGCGCGCAGCGAGTTCCCATTCCACTTCGGTCGGCAGGCGCGCGCCGGCCCAGCGGGCGAAGGCGTCGGCTTCAAAGTAGCTCAGATGGCACACCGGCGTGCGCGGGTCGATCTCGACCTGGCCTTGCAGTGTGTGGTTGAGCCACGCGCCATCGACCTGGCGCCAGTAGAGCGGTGCGGTGCGGTGCCCACTGCGCACCCAGTCCCAGCCCATCGAGAGCCACAACTCGGGGCGCCGGTAGCCACTGTCGTCGATGAAGGCGAGGTACTCGCCGTAAGTGACGGGGCGCGAAGCGAGCTCGAACGGCGCGGTGTAGGCGCGGTGGCGCGGGCCTTCGTTGTCGAAGCTGAAAGTGCCGTCGAGCGCCGCGTCGAAGCCGTGTTCGATCAAGCCGCCTTCGAACGTGTGCCAGCGCAGCGGCTGCGTGTGCACGGTCGTCATCGGCCAGCGCTTCGCGTAGGGCTTGTGCAGCGGGTCGATGCTGAGCGCGTGTTTGATGTCGGTCAGCAGCAACTCCTGGTGTTGCTGCTCGTGGTGCAGGCCGAGCGTGACGAGGTCGGCAAGCGCGGGGTCGTCCGCGTGGGAGTCGAGCAGACGCAGCACACGCGCATCGACGTCGGCCCGGTAGCGCAGCACGTCGCTCAATGCGGGCCGCGTGATCAGCCCACGTTGCGCGCGCGGGTGCATCTCGCCCACGCCCTGGTAGTAGCTGTTGAACAGCACGCGAAAGCTGGTGTCGAAAGGTTTGAACGCGGGCTCGAAGCGTTCGAGGATGAAGGTCTCGAAGAACCAGGTGATGTGCGCGAGGTGCCACTTGGTCGGGCTCGCATCGGGCATCGACTGCACCTGGCAGTCTTCCGCCGAAAGGGGTGCGGCCAGCGTCAGCGTGGCCTGTCGCACATCGGCGAACGCCAGCGCGAGCGGGCCGGTGGGCGAGGGCGCGAGGCGTGGATGGGGCGTCATGCGTGATTTATAGCGGTGAGCTCGGAGCCAGTGTGTCAGACAAGGCCTCGCGCTCGTCGAAGACAAAACAATTCCCTTCGAAGTGCTGGCCGCCGACCTCCTTGAAATACTGCAGGATGCCGCCTTCGAGTTGCAGCACGTTTTCAACGCCGGCCTTGCGCATCAACAGTGCCGCCTTTTCGCAGCGGATGCCGCCGGTGCAGTAGCTGACCACGGTCTTGCCGGCCAGGTCTTCGCGGTGGGCCAGCAGCGCCGCCGGGAAGTCACTGAACTTCGCGATGCGCCAGTCGTGCGCGCCGCTGAAGCGGCCGTGGTCGACTTCGAAGGCGTTGCGGGTGTCGAGCGCGACCACCGGCCGGCCGCTGTCGTCGTGCCCCGTGGCGAGCCAGCGCGCCAGCGTTTTCGCATCCACCGCTGGGGCACGCTCGTTCTGCGGCCGGATCATCGGGTGATTCATGCGGATGATCTCGGGCTTGACCTTCACGATGAGCTTGCCAAAGGGCAGGTCATCGGATTCGCTTTCCTTGGTCACGAGGTCGGCGAACGGTTCTTGTGCACGCAGCCACTGCAGGAACGGGCGCATCGCCTCGGGCGCCCCGGCCATGAACAGATTGATACCTTCTTCGGCCAGCAGCACCGTGCCCCGCAGTCGGAACGCTTGCGCCTGCGCGCGAATGGCGTCGCGCCATGTGGAAGGCTCGCTCAGGCCCACGAACTTGTAAGCCGAGACATTGAGAATTGATTTCACGTTCGAAATTTTACGGGGCTCGCGTTCCCTAAAATGCGGCGCATGGCCTTTGTTCACCTGCGCACCCACACCGAATTTTCCGTTGCCGATGGCACGCTGCGCATCGACGAGGCGGTGGCTGCTGGCGCGGCCGACCGTCAAAGCGCGCTGGCCATCACCGACCTGGCCAACCTGTTCGGCGCCGTCAAGTTCTACAGCGCGGCGCGCAAGCTCGGCGTCAAGCCGATCATTGGTGCCGACCTCTGGATCGAGCCCGCCAGTGGCGAGAAGGCCGCGACCCGTTTGCTCGTGCTGGTGCAGAACACGCAGGGGTATCTGAACCTGTGCGAGCTGATCTCGCGCGCATGGTTGCGCAACGAGCAGCGTGCGCAGGCCTGGGTGCACTGGGCCTGGCTCGAGGAACTGGACGAAGGCTTGATTGCGTTGTCGGGTGCCGAATACGGCGCGGTCGGGCAGGCGCTCGTGGCGGGCGACGCGGCGCGTGCGCGCACGCATGCGATGCGCCTCGCGGCCATGTTCCCGAACCGCTATTACATCGAGCTGCAGCGCGCGGGCCTGCCCGGCAACGAGGCGCACGTGCGTGCCGCCGCCACGCTGGCCGCGGCCTGCAAATTGCCGGTCGTGGCCACCCACCCGGTGCAGTTTCTGGCGCCCGACGACTTCGAGGCGCACGAAGCGCGCGTGTGCGTTTCCGAAGGCGAGATGCTCAGCA
>JANYFX010000767.1 GCA_025359585.1 Rhizobacter sp.
CCGCTCGTCGAAGCGCTGCAGAAACACGGCGAAGCGGTGTTCGGCGAGCCGATTCCCACCTCGGGCACGCCGCTCTACACCGACGTGCGCCTGTACGGCGAAGCCGGCGTGCCGGCCGCGATCTACGGCGCCGGGCCGCGCACGGTGTTCGAGTCGAACGCCAAGCGTGCCGACGAACACCTGGTGCTGTCAGACCTGCGCGGCGCCACCAAGGTGGTGGCGCGCACGCTGTTCGATCTGCTGAGCTGACGGGCGCAGCGGGCGACGCCCGGTGCGGGTTCCTTCGGTAGCCGAGGCGAGGCGCTGCGCACAGAATTTGCTTCTGTGATCCCATCGCTTTCAATCCTGCTGGAGACCTCTTGAACCACGCTCTCACCTTCTCGCGCCGCGCGCTGTTCGCTGCCATCGCTGCCGGCTTCGCCCTCGCCGCCCTGCCCGCCCGCGCCCAGGAAACCCCCGTCAAGTTCCAGCTCGACTGGCGCTTCGAAGGCCCGGCCGCGCTGTTCCTGGTGCCGGTCGCCAAGGGCTATTTCAAGAACGAGAAGCTCAATGTCACGGTCGACGCCGGCAACGGCTCGGGCGGCGCCGTCACGCGCGTCGCTTCGGGCTCGTACGACATGGGCTTCGCCGACCTGGCGGCGCTGATGGAATTCCACGCCAACAACCCGGCCGCCGCCAACAAGCCGGTCGCGGTGATGATGGTCTACAACAACACGCCGGCGGCGGTGCTGGCGCTGAAGAAGTCGGGCATCAAGACGCCTGCGGACCTGAACGGCAAGAAGCTCGGCGCCCCGGTGGTCGACGCCGGCCGCAAAGCCTGGCCGATCTTCGCCAAGGCCAACAACATCACCAACGTGGCCTGGACCGCGATGGACCCGCCGCTGCGTGAAACCATGCTCGTGCGCGGCGACGTCGACGCCATCACCGGCTTCTCGTTCACGTCGCTGCTCAACATCGAAGCGCGCGGCGTGAAAGCCGAAGACGTGGTGGTGCTGCCCTACCCGAGTTTTGGCGTGAAGCTGTACGGCAACGCGATCATCACGTCGGAAGACTTCCTGAAGAAGAACCCGGAAGCGGTGAAGGCCTTCCTGCGCGCTTTCACCAAGGGCATGAGCGACGTGATCAAGGACCCGAAGGGCAGCATCGCCACCGTGAAGGCGCGCGACGGCATCATCGACGTGGCCCTGGAAGAGCGCCGCCTGAAGCTCGCGCTCGACGCCACCGTGCTCACGCCCGACGCGCGCGCCGAAGGTTTCGGTGAGGTGCTTGCGCCCCGCCTGAGCCTGATGGCGAGCCAGGTGTCGGACGCTTTCGCCACCAAGGAACGCGTGAAGCCCGAAGCGGTGTGGAACGGCAGCTTCCTGCCGAGTGCCGCCGAGCGCAACATCTTCGCGGCAGTGAAGAAGTGATGCTGAAGGCGCGTGCGGTGCAGCCGTGCGCGCCTGCGTTCAGGGCTTCAGCGAAAGTCGGCCGACACCTGGAACATCAGTGCCGAGTTGCCGAGGAAGTTGACCTGCGTCGAGATCATCGGCGTGAACTGCCAGCCCACGCTGAGCACCGCGCCGGGCGAAAAGCCCTTGTAGTTGAGCGGCACCTTCTTGTCGTAGGGCGGCTTGTAGCCGTAGAGCAGGCCGCCGGTCAACTGCACGAACAGCGGCTCGAAGCGCGTCAGCCCGTCGAACCGCTTGCCGCCGTAGAGGTAGGCGCTGGGCTGGCCGAAGGAGTTCTGGAACAGGCTGCCACCGATGATGTACGCCTCGGCGTCCTGTTTTTCCAGCCCCAGCATGTAGACATGGCGGTGGTTCGGGTCGCGCGAAAAGTGGTAGGTGTAGGGCGATGCCATCACACGCCAGATCTCGCCGGTGGGCGCGGCGGGCTCAGGCGCGGCGGTGGTCTGCGCCTGTGCGCCTGAAACGAAACCCGCGATCGTGATGACCAGAGGGGCGATGCGAAACGAGCTGAAAAATTCCATGGGCGCCATTGTCGTCAGATTTATGGCGCTTCTCGGGCGGCCGTGGCGCGGCAGTGTGCGCATGTTGCTGATCTGCAGCGTGGCCACAACGCTCACGGGCTGCGCCTGGCTCGATGCCAAACAACGCGAGCTGGTGTTTCGGCCCACGCCCGGGCAACCGAGCGGCTTCACCGGCCTGCGCCCGGGCGATGTGGCGTTCACCGTCGATGTGCCGGGGGCCGCGGCCGGCCAAACCGAACAACTGCATCTCTGGTGGCTGCCGCACGCGAACCCGCAGGCACCGACCTTGTTGTACCTGCACGGCACGTTTCGAAACCTCTACCAGAACCTGCCGAAGATCGACGCGCTGCGCGAAGCCGGCTTCGCGGTGGTGGCGGTCGACTACCGGGGCTGGGGCGACAGCACTCCCATCATCCCGTCTGAAGCCACGATCTACGCCGACGCGAACGTGGCCTGGAGCGAGCTCGTGCGGCGCCAGAGCGACCCGCGCAGAAGAGTGATCTACGGACACTCGATGGGCAGCGGCGTCGCCGTCGAACTCGCCAGCCACAAACACGTGGGGGTGGACTACGCCGCGCTGATCCTCGAATCGAGCTTCACGCGCTTGCCCGACGTGGCCAAGGCGGTGGGCCTGCTGGGCACGATCGCCTCGTGGTTCGCGACCCAGGAGTTCGACTCCGAGGACAAGATCAGGGCCGTCGACGCGCCCATCCTGATGCTGCACGGCACGGCCGACAAGACCGTGCCGGTCGAGCTCGGCAGGCGCTTGCGTGACGCGGCGCCGAAGGGCACACGCTGGGTCGAATTCGAGGGCGGCTCGCACAGCGGTCTGCACCGCGAAGCGCCCGTGCTGTACCAGCAAGCCCTGCACACCCTGATCGAACAAATCCGCTGACACCTCGAGCCCGCCCATGCAACCCTTTGTCGATTTCAAGAATGTCTGGCTCGCCTACAACGACGAGCTGCTGGCGAAGAACCAGTTCGCGGTCGAAGACATTTCTCTGCAGGTGACCGAAGGCGAGTTCATCGCGATCGTCGGGCCTTCGGGCTGCGGCAAGTCGACCTTCATGAAGCTGACCACGGGGCTGAAGATGCCGAGCCGCGGCAGCATCCACATCAACGGCGACGCAGTGACGGGCCCGCTCAAGATCAGCGGCATGTCGTTCCAGGCGCCGTCGTTGTTGCCGTGGCGCAGCACGATCGACAACGTGCTGCTGCCGCTCGAGATCGTGGAGCCGCACCGATCGCAGTTCAAGGCGCGGCGTGACGAGTACCGCGAACGCGCGAAGAAGCTGCTGCAGACCGTGGGCCTCGGCGGCTACGAAGACAAGTTGCCGCACCAGCTGTCGGGCGGCATGCAACAGCGGGCGTCGATCTGCCGCGCGCTGATCCACGAACCCAAGATGCTGCTGCTCGACGAGCCCTTCGGCGCGCTCGACGCCTTCACGCGCGAAGAGCTGTGGTGCACGCTGCGCGATTTGTGGCGCGCGCAGAAGTTCAACGTCATCCTCGTCACGCACGACCTGCGCGAGAGTGTGTTCCTGGCCGACACGGTCTACGTGATGAGCCGCAGCCCGGGGCGATTCGTCGTCAAGCGGGAGATCGGTCTGGCGCGGCCACGTGATCTGGAGGTGACGTACACGGCCGAGTTCACCGACATCGTGCACGAGTTGCGCGGGCACATCGGTGCGATGCGCAAGGCCGGAACGGCGGTGGCGCAATGAACGCCAGAACCACCGAACGCTGGGCGCCCGTCGTCACGGCCATCGCGCTGCTGATCCTGTGGCAACTCGTCTGCGCGATTTTCAAGATCGCCGACTTCATCTTCCCGAGTCCGATCACGATCGTGCAGGCGATGATCGAATTCGCCGGGCCGATCGGCGAAGCGGCGTGGAAGACCTTCTGGGTCACGATGATCGGCTTCGCGATCGCGATCGCGGTCGGTGTGCTGCTCGGTTTTCTGGTCGGCTCCTCAAGGCTCGCGTACGCTGCGATCTACCCGCTACTGGTCGGCTTCAACGCGGTGCCGAAAGCGGCGATCGTGCCGATCCTGATCGTGTGGTTCGGCATCGGCATCGGGCCTGGCATCCTCACGGCGTTCCTGATCTCGTTCTTTCCGATCACCGTCAACATCGCGACGGGGCTGGCGACGCTCGAACCCGAACTCGAAGACGTGCTGCGGGTACTCGGCGCCAAACGCTGGGACGTGCTGATCAAGGTCGGCCTGCCACGCTCCATGCCCTACTTCTACGGCTCGCTGAAGATCGCGATCACGCTCGCTTTCGTCGGCACCGTGCTGGCCGAAATGACGGCCGGCGATTCGGGCATCGGCTACTTGATGCAGACGGCGGGTTCGCAGCAGCGCATGCCGCTCGCGTTCGCCGGGCTGGTGGTGATCGGCGTGATGGCGATGGCCATGTACGAGCTGTTCTCGCTGATCGAAAAGCGCACGACCGGCTGGGCGCACCGGGGCACCCAGAGTGATTGACGCGCCGACCACAGAACAGATGCAGCGCCACCTGCGCGCCGCCAACGCCATCGCGCAGCGTGCGCTCGATGCCGGGCACCACCCGTTCGGCGCATTGCTCGTGGCGCCCGACTTTGAGACGGTGCTGATCGAACAAGGCAACGTCGACAGCGTGAACCATGCCGAGGCCGTGCTCGCGCGCGACGCAGCGCAAAAGTACGCTGCAGCCTACCTGTGGGGCTGCACGCTTTACACCACCGTCGAGCCGTGCTGCATGTGCGCCGGCACGCAGTACTGGGCCCACATCGGCGGGCTGGTCTACGGCATGGAAGAGCGCCGCCTGTTGCAGCTCACCGGCAACCATGCCGAGAACCCGACGATGGATTTGCCCTGCCGCGAAGTCTTCGCGCACGGCCAGAAAAGCATTCGTGTGTGGGGACCGATCGCCGAAGTCGAAGACGAGATCGCGGCGCTGCACATCGCCTTCTGGAAGCGCGGCCAGCAGCCATGAGCTGGAAGGGTTCGCTCAGCCTGAACTACCGGCGCGACCCGCACAGCGAGGTGCCGCGGACCGTGGTGCACGACCGCCACGACGGCCCGCTGCGGGTGCTCGCAAGCCTTTACCCCGAAGCGCCGGCGGTGTGCCACAACGTGCTCGTGCACCCGCCGGGGGGCATCGTCGGCGGTGACGAACTGGCCGTCGACGTGAGCGTGGCGGAAGGTGCTCACGCGCTCGTCACCACCGCCGGCGCCACGCGCTTCTACCGCAGCACCGGCGCGCCTGCGGTGCAGACCCTGCACGCAACGCTCGGTGCAGGCACACGGCTGGAGTGGCTGCCGCTGGAGACCATCGCCTACAGCGGCTGCATTGCCGAGAACCGCATGCGCTTCACGCTCGCACCCGGCGCCGAGATGATCGGCTGGGACGTGCTCGCGCTCGGCCTGCCCACCTCGAACCAGCCCTTCGAGCGCGGCTCGTTCACGCAAAGCATCGAATTGCCGGGCCGCTGGCTCGAGCGCGACGTGGTCGATGCCGGCGACACGCGCCTCCTCGACTCACCTCTCGGCTGGGCCGGCCACCGCGTGATGGGCACGCTCTGGTTCGCCACCGGCTCCGCCCTGCCCGACCTGCGGCGTGACACGCTGCTCGACGCTGCGCGCGCGGTGATCGACGGCCACGCACTTCGGCCGACCGCTGGCGCTTCGGCGCTGCCAGACGGTGCGATCGTGCTGCGCGTGCTCGCACCACGGGTCGAGCCACTGATGAACCTGCTGAGCGCCGTGTGGGCCGAGTGGCGCCGCCGCGCATGGCAACTCGCCGGCTGCACGCCTCGCGTGTGGCGAACCTGAACCGCTGCCGACGTACGGCTTTCAAGGCTTCGGTGGGCGCCGCCGCGCCGCCGCAGCATGCAGGTGGCTCAAGAACTCGGCCGCGATCGGGGACAGTTGTTTGCCCTTGGGGTACAGCACGAACCAGTTCGAATGCACAGGATAACCACGCACGTTCAGAACCGCGACGCCGTCGGTCGCAGCGTCGGCGGGCAGTGCGTGGCGCGACAAAACGGCGAGGCCCAGGCCCGCCGCGACGGCCTGCTTGATGGCTTCGTTGCTGCCGAGCTCCAGCCGCACGTTAG
>JANYFX010000057.1 GCA_025359585.1 Rhizobacter sp.
CTCGTGGTGATGGACCACGGCGAAGTGACGGGCATGCTCACCTTTCGCGAAGTGATCCAGGCCATCGTCAAGAACGGCGGCGCGCTCGGCACGCTGCTGGTGCGCGGCGTGATGGACGACCACCCGCTGACCTGCACGCCCGACACCGAGATCGACGAAGTGCGCCGCATGATGCTCGGCCGCCATGCGCGCTACATGCCGGTGCTGACGCAGCGCACGCTGATGGGCGTGATCTCGTTCTACGACGTGGCCAAGGCCGTGGTCGACGGGCAGGACTTCGAGAACCGCATGCTCAAGGCCTACATCCGCGACTGGCCGGTCGAAGACGCGAGCGACGAGCAGGCGCCCACACCGAACTGAGCCGCGCAGGCCTGGCGTTTTCACGCTGGCCTAAAATCGCGCCACACGCCACCGCCTCCGGGCGGTGGTTTCGATTTCGGCTTCCGCGTTTCGACGCCCCAACACACCATGTCCGGCAGCACCCTCGGCGAACTCTTTCGCGTCACCAACTTCGGTGAAAGCCACGGCCCGGCCATCGGCTGCGTGATCGACGGCTGCCCGCCCGGCATGGCCTTGTCGGAAGCCGACATCCAGCCCGAACTCGACCGGCGCCGCCCCGGCACCTCGCGCCATGTGACGCAGCGCAACGAACCCGACACGGTGGAGATCCTTTCGGGTGTGTACGAAGGCCTGACGACCGGCACGCCGATCTGCCTGCTGATCCGCAACACCGACCAGCGCAGCAAGGACTACGGCAACATCCTGCAGACCTTTCGCCCCGGCCACGCCGACTACGCCTACCTGCACAAATACGGCCTGCGCGACCCGCGCGGTGGTGGCCGCGCTTCGGCACGCTTGACCGCGCCGATGGTCGGTGCCGGTGCTGTGGCGCGCAAGTGGCTCAAGCTCAAACACGGCACCACCTTCTCGGGCCACATGACGCAGATCGGCGACATCGTGATCCCGTTCGAGTCGATGGCGCACGTTCCGAACAACCCGTTCTTCGCCGCGAACATCACCGACATCGCGCGCCTCGAAGCCTACATGGACGATCTGCGCAAGGCCGGCGACAGCTGCGGCGCGCGCATTCACGTGGCGGCGCACGGCGTGCCCGTCGGCCTGGGCGAGCCGCTGTTCGACAAGCTCGATGCCGACATCGCCAAGGCGATGATGGGCATCAACGCCGTCAAGGGCGTCGAGATCGGCGCCGGTTTCGCCAGCGTGGCCCAACGTGGCACGACACACGGCGACGAGCTCACGCCCGAAGGCTTCTCGACCAACAACGCCGGTGGCGTGCTCGGTGGCATTTCGACCGGGCAAGACATCACCGTCAGCATCGCCGTCAAGCCGACCAGCTCGATCCGCAGCCCGCGCCAGTCGATCGATCTGCAGGGCCAGCCGGCCACGGTCGAGACCTTCGGCCGGCACGACCCCTGCGTCGGCATCCGCGCCACGCCGATCGCCGAAGCGATGCTCGCATTGGTGCTGATGGACCACGCCTTGCGCCAGCGCGCGCAGTGCGGCGATGTGCGGGTCGCCACGAAGCCGATCCAGGCGCAGTCGCCCGCGCGCGGCTGATGCCGGCTCCGGCCGGCGCGCCTTCAAAGCGCGCGCTGTTCGCGTTCAGCGCGGTCTCGTTCGCCTACTTCTCCTACGCCGGCCTGTTCGGCACCTACGCGCCGCTGTGGTTCCAGAGCCTGGGCTTCAGCACGCTGGCGATCGGGGCGCTGGCTTCGCTGCAAAGCGCGACCCGCCTGTTCAGCCCTTACGCGTGGGGCTGGCTGGCCGACCACACCGGGCAACGCACGCGGTTGCTGCGCATCGCGGTCGCGCTCGCGCTCGCCAGCGTGATCGGCCTTTTCGTGTCGCCCGTGTACGGATGGATCGCCGCGGTGACCTTGGCGCTGCACACCTGCACCGCCGGCGTGGTCCCGATCAGTGAAGCGGCGCTCGCCCACCTCGTCAGCCACGGCGAAACGCTGAACGTGGGGCGCTACGGCCGTGTGCGGGTCTGGGGTTCGATCGGCTTCATTCTCGCGGTGATCGGCAGCGGGGTGGCGCTGCAAGGGTTGGGCGTGCAGGCCTTCCCGTGGCTGGTGTTGACGCTGCTGGGCCTGCTGCTGGTCGCGGCGCTGCGCCTGCCCGTCGTGACCGAAGCGGCGCATGGCAGCGAGGCCGCGCCGGGCGCGCTGGCGGTCTTGCGTCGGCCCGTCGTTGCGTGGTTTTTCGCTGGCGTGTTTTTCACCGTGCTCGCGCACACCAGCCTGTACGCCTTTTTGTCGCTCTACCTCGTGTCGCTCGGGTACAGCAAGAGCGCGGTCGGCCTGATCTGGGCCGTGGGCGTGGCGGCCGAAGTGGCCTGGTTCTGGTTCCAGGGCCGCTGGCTGATGCGCCTGTCGCCGCAGGTGTGGCTGTTGCTCGCGGCCGGGGTCTCGGTGCTGCGCTTCGCGGTGATCGCTGCTTTCGGCGCCACGCCGTGGGTGCTGGTGCTTGCGCAACTGACCCACGCCGTGACTTTCGCGGCCCAGCACAGCTCGTGCATCGGCATGATCAACCGGCACTTCCCCGGCAGGCTGCGCGGGCGTGGGCAGGCGCTGTACACGGTGCTCGGTTATGGCGCGTCGGGCGTCATCGGCGGGCTGGCCGGGGGCGCCTTGAGCGAAGCCTTCGGGTTCGCGGCGGTGTTCTGGGCCGCGAGCGCTGCGGCTTGCATCGCGGCGCTTTGCTGCTGGCGTGCGCTGCGCCTTGAGCGCGTTTTCGGCTCGCCCGCTCAACCGGCATCCTGACCCCCACAATCTGCAGACCGTCGCAAGGGATGGCGGGGCCCGGGGCGGCATGTCTACACTTCGGGTCCAGCAGAACAACACAGGAAAGGAAGCCTCATGCGCAAGCAGTGGCTCGTGGGCGCAGGCGTTGCGATCATCGTCGCCGCCGTCGCTCTGGCAGTCGTGTCGCGTGCCAAAAGCAGCAACGACTCCAAAGACAAAAAACCCGAGGTCACCCTCGAATTCACCCCCGCAGAGGTGGTTCAGCCCGTGCTCGCGGCCTTGCCCGAGCGCATCGAGTTCTCGGGCTCGCTGATGGCGCCGCGCACGGCCGTCGTGCGGGCCAAGGCTTCGGGCACCTTGCTCGCGCTCTCGGTCGCCGAAGGGCAACGGGTCAAGGCCGGGCAACAACTCGGTGTCATCGACCTGGCCGACCTGCAAAGCCGCGCCGCCGAACGCTCGGCCGGGGTCGAGTCGGCGCAGGCGCGGGTGGTCGAAGCCGAACGCGCGCACACCGCCAACGAAGGCCTGGCGAACCAGAAGTTCATCTCGGCGAACGCGCTCGAGTCCTCGCGCGCCACGCTCGAGACGGCGCGCGCTCAGCTCAAGTCGACACAGGCCGCGCTGGCCACTTCGAAGCTCGGCATCCGCGAGGCCGCTCTGACCGCGCCGATCAGCGGGGTGATCGGGCGCCGCAATGTGCTGCCGGGTGAAAAGGTCAGTGCCGAGCAGGAGCTGATGACGGTCGTCGACCTGTCGGTGCTCGAACTCGCTGGCGTCGTCGGCACGCACCAGGTCTCGGCGCTGAAGCCGGGGCAGGCGCTGTCGGTGCGGGTCGAAGGTTCAGCCGCGCCGGTGAAGGGCCGCATCGACCGCATCGCGCCCTCGGCCGAACCGGGCACGCGCGGCATCCGCGCGGTGGTGGTGCTGGCCAACCCCGATGAGGCCTTCCGCGCCGGCCAGTACGCGAGCGCCGTCGTGATGCTCGAAGACGCGGCGCAGCGCCTGACCGTGCCGATCGCCTCGGTCGGCCAGGCCTCCGGACAGGACTATGTGTGGACGGTCGAGAAGGGCGCGCTGGTGCGCCGCATCGTCATCACCGGCCGGCGCGACAGCGTCGGCGGCCGGGTCGAAGTGACGCAGGGCCTGACGCCCGAACTGCAGGTGCTGAGCGCACGTTTCGACAGCCTGAAGGAAGGTGCACCGGCCAAGATCGTCGCGAAGGCTGCGGCGCCCACAGCGCCAGCGGCGAGTGCCTCTGCCGCCGCCACCAAGGCGTCCTGACATGTGGTTCACCCGCGTCTCCATCAACAACCCGGTCTTCGCCACGATGGTGATGGCGGCGCTGTGCGTGCTCGGCCTGTTCTCGTACAGCCAGCTGCGCGTCGAGCGCCTGCCCGACATCTCGCCGCCGGTCGTGTTCGTCAGCGTGGCCTACCCGGGCGCTTCACCCGAAGCGGCCGAGACCGAGCTGACCCGCCCGATCGAGCTCGCGCTGAACGGCATCGCCGGCGTGAAGATGATCCGCTCGAACAGCCTCGAAGGCACGAGCCAGACGGTGGTCGAATTCCAGCTCAGCGCCGACATGAACCGCGCCGTGCAAGACGTGCGCGACAAGGTCTCTGCGCTGCAGCCGAGCTTTCCGCGTGACGCGAAAGCACCCTACATCTCGCGCTTCGACGGCGACAACGCGCAGCCCACCGTCTACCTCGCCTTGGTGGCGCCGGAACGCAGCGCGCGCGAGCTGTCGCTGCTGGCCGATCAGGTCGTGCGCAAACGGCTCGAGCGGGTCGGCGGTGTCGCCAAGGTCGACGTGAGCGGCCTCACGGTGCGGCAACTGCGCATCAACCTCGACCCGCAGCGCCTGCGCGCCTACCAGCTCACGCCGGCCGACGTGTCGGCCGCGCTGCAACGTGCCAATGCCGACGTGCCGGTCGGCCTGCTCAGCAGCGGCAAGGAAGACGCGCTGGTGCGCGTCGAAGGCCGGGTGCGTGACCCGAAGGCCTTCGCCGACGTGGTGGTGGCCAACCGCGGCAACCTGATCGTGCGGCTCGGCGACCTGGGCGAGCTGGTCGAACGCGAGCGCGAGCCGGTGTCGATCGCGCGGGTCGACGGTGTGCCGTCGGTCTCGTTCCAGGTCTTCAAGCAGCAAGACGCCAACATCGTCGAAACCGGCGAAGGCATCAAGCTCGCGACCGAAGAGCTGCGCAAGGCCTTGCCGACCGGCGTGGAGCTGCGGCTCGTCTACGCCGACAGCGACTGGGTGCGCGACTCTCTCACCGGCGTGAAGCGCACGCTGATCGAAGGCGCGCTGCTCACGGTCGCGATCGTGTTCCTGTTCCTGCACAGCTGGCGCAGCACCATCATCACCGGCCTCACGCTGCCGATCTCGGTGATCTCGGCCTTCATCGCGGTGTATGCCTTCGGCTTCACGCTGAACTTCATGACGATGATGGCGCTGAGCCTGTGCATCGGCCTCTTGATCGACGATGCGATCGTGGTGCGCGAGAACATCGTGCGCCACATCCACATGGGCAAGGGCCACGTGGCCGCAGCACGCGAAGGCACCGAAGAGATCGGCCTGGCGGTCATGGCCACCACGTTCGCGATCTGCGCGGTGTTCGTGCCGGTGGCGTTCATGAAAGGCATCATCGGCAAGTTCTTCTTCCCGTTCGGCATCACGGTCGCGGTGGCGGTGCTGGTGAGTTTGTTCGTCAGCTTCACGCTCGACCCGATGCTCTCGAGCATCTGGAAAGACCCGCCGGTCAACCGGCTCGGGCGCGTCTGGGGCCTGGGCCACCTGATGCGCGCCACCGACCGGCTGCTCGATGTGATGCATGCGCTCTACGAGCGCTTGATCCACTGGGTGTTCGCAGGCAAGCGCCACCAAATCTGGGTGCCGCCGATCCCGGCCTTCGGGCGCCCGTTCGACGCGAACGGCCAGCGTGACAAGAGCCAGCCGCGGCGCGTGCGCTTCGCCACCATCACACCGCGTGCGATCGTGCTGTGCGCCGGGCTGGCCAGCTTTGTCGGTGCGCTCGCGCTGGCGCCCTTGGTCGGCAGCGAGTTCATTCCCGACGCCGACAACAGCTACATCTCGCTCAACGTGCGCATGCCGGTGGGCACCAGCCTGACGCGCGGCGACGAGAAGATGAAGCAGGTCGAAGCGCTCGTGCGCGTGATGCCCGAGGTGCGTCTGATGTCGACGCAGGTGGGCGATGTGGACGGCAGCCGCAACGTCGGCAACCTGACGCTGCAGCTCGTCAAGCCGAGCGAGCGCAAACGCTCGCAGAAGGAAGTGGAAGAGGCGATCCGCAAGGCCATCGCGCCGATCCCCGGCGCCGACGTGTCGATCGGCAACCGGCCGATCTACATCGCGTTGCTCGGTCCCGACCCGAAGGTGCTCGACGCCGAGGTGCTGCGCCTGGCCGACAAGGTGCGCCAGGTCAAGGGCATCACCGACCTCGAAACCTCGGTCAAGCCCGGCCTGCCAGCCTACGCTGTGCGCCTGCGGCCCGACGCGGTGCGCGAGCTCGGCCTCACGCCGACCCAGCTCGCCACCAGCCTGCGCAGCTTCGTCAACGGCGACGTGGCGACCTACTGGACCGCGCCCGACGGCGAGCAGGTGGAACTGGAGCTGCGCCTGCCGCAGTTGCTGCGCGAGAACGTGGCCCAGCTCGACAACCTGCCGGTGGCCTACGCCAAGGACGGCACGCCGATCGCACTCTCGCGCGTGGCCGACGTGGTGCCCGTGGTCAACCCCGAGGTCATCAAGCGGCAAGACCTGCAGCGCCGCCAGGCCATCTACGCCGGCGTGACGGGCCGGCCGAGCGGCGACGTGGGCAGCGAGGTGAGAAAACTCGTCGATGCCACGCAGCTGCCACCGGGTTACCGTTTCGACCAGGGCGGCCAGTCGCGCGAGCAGGCCGAGGCCTTCAAGGGCATTCTGCTGGCGCTGGTGGCGGCGGTGGTCTTCATCTACATCGTGCTGGCCTCGCAGTTTGGCAGCTTCCTGCAGCCGCTCGCGATCATGGCTTCGTTGCCGCTGGCGCTGATCGGCGTGATGCTCGCGCTGCTGATCACACGCTCGACGCTGAACCTGTTTTCGATGATCGGCCTGGTCATGCTGATGGGCCTGGTGACGAAGAACGCGATCCTGCTGGTCGACTTTGCGAACCAGGCGCGCAAGACCGGGCTGAACACCGCCGAGGCGCTGTTGCAGGCCGGCCTGGTGCGCATGCGCCCGATCATGATGACGACGGCGGCGATGGTCTTCGGCATGCTGCCGCTCGCACTCGCGCTCGACGAAGGCGGCGAGATCCAGGCCTCGATGGGCCGCGCGATCATCGGCGGCGTGATCACATCGACGTTGCTGACGCTGATCGTCATCCCGGTGCTCTACAGCTACCTCGACGGCCTGGCGGCGTGGTCGAAGCGCCGCTTCGGCACGCCGCACGAGGGCGCTTCAGCCGGTGGCGCGATCCCGGAGCAGATGCCGGCGGCCAAGGAGTGATCGAAGCCCGGCTGCGCTGCCGCGCAGCCGGAGAAGCCCTCCTCACTGGGAGATGTGGATCACGTCCCTGACGACCGGGTAGATGTGGTTCTGCCAGCGCTTGCCGCTGAACACGCCGTAGTGGCCGACATTGGGCTGCACATAGTGCGTGCGCATGTAGGGCCGCAGGCTGCTTGCCAGGTCTTGTGCCGCCAGCGTCTGGCCGATGGCGCAGATGTCGTCGCGTTCGCCTTCGATCGTGACCAGCGCGGTGCGGCGGATGGCGGCCGGGTTCACGGTGCGGCCGCGGAAGGTCAGCTCGCCCTTGGGCAAGGCGTACTTCTGGAACACGAGGTCGACGGTCTCGATGTAGAAGTCGGCCGAGAGGTCGGCGACCGCCATGTATTCCTCGTAGAAGGTGCGCGTGATCTCGGCCTTGTCGAACTCGTCGTCGACCAGGTGCTGGTAGTACTCCTTGAAGGCGTTGACGTGCCGGTCCTTGTTCATGCTCATGAAGGCCGAGAGCTGCACGAAGCCGGGGTACACGCGCCGCCCGCCGCCGCCGTGGCGCCAGGGCACGGTGCTGATCAGGTTCTTCTCGAACCACTCGATCGGCTTGGTCATCGCGAGCTTGTTGACGGCCGTGGGGCTGATGCGGCAGTCGATCGGGCCGGCCATCAGCGTCAGGCTGGCCGGCGTGGCGGGGTGCTGGTCTTCGGACATGATCGAGACGGCCGCGAGTGCTGCCACCGTGGGCTGGCAGACCGCGATAACGTTCGAGTTCGGGCCCATCGCGGCCAGGAAGTCGATGATGTGCTCGGTGTATTCGTCGAGACCGAAGCGGCCGGCGGCGAGCGGCACGTCGCGCACGTTGTGCCAGTCGGTCACGTAGACGTCGTGGTCTTGCAGCACGGTGCGCACGGTGTCGCGCAGCAGGGTGGCGAAGTGGCCCGACATGGGGGCCACGACCAGTAACTTCGGCTGCGCCGGAGCGCCTTCCTTGCGAAAGCGAAGCAGCGTGCCGAAGGGTGTCGTGAACACGACTTCTTCGGTGACCGCCACGGTCTGGCCCTTGTCAACCACGCTGTCGATGCGCCAGGGCGGGCGCTTGTGGGTCACCTCGGCGAGTTCGAGCACCCTGCACGCGGCGGCCATCTGCCGGGTGGACGATTGCGCCGACAGCCCGAAACCCGGGTCCTGCAGCAACGGGGCCGACATCTTCGCGAGAGTGCGCAGCGGCCACATCAGATCGGACTGTGCCTGGTAGGCCTGGTACATCATGAATTCTCCGGTTCTGATTCGTGTCGGGTGCTCTGCAACTACCGCGCCAGCGCGTGTGGCACATCCCTTGCAGCCCGCACTGTGCAAACCCGCGCCGGAGAGCCACCATGCCAGTCGCCACACCCATCAAGACCAAGCCCGCAGCCGGCAAAACCGCTGCGAAGCCCGCAGCCAAAGCCGTCGCGAAAGCCAAGCCCGCGAAGGCATCCGCCTCGCTCACGCTCAGCAGCAAGAACTATTCGTCTTGGTCGCTGCGCGGCTGGCTGATGGCGCGTTTTGCCGGGCTCGAGTTCAACGAGGTGATGGTCTCGCCCGACGATGCCGACGCGCGGAAGGAACTGCTGCTGCTCGCGCCCTCGATCCGCGTGCCTTGCCTGACGCACGAGGGTGCGAAGGTCTGGAACACGCTGGCGATTGCGCAGTACCTGAACGAGATCAAGCCGAACGCCGGCCTGATGCCCGACGACCGCATCGCGCGCGCGCATTGCCGCTCGGTCAGCGGCGAGATGAACTCGGGCTTCGCGAACCTGCGCGCGTCGCTGCCGATGAACCTGAAGGGCAAGTTCCCCGGCCACAAGGTCTGGGCCGGTGCGCAGCCCGACATCGACCGCATCGTCGAGATCTGGACCGAGTGCCTCGCCACCTATGGCGGGCCGTTCCTGTTCGGCAAGCAGCGTGGCATGGCCGACGCGATGTACGCGCCGGTCGCCACACGTTTCCTCACCTACGACGTGAAGCTGAACAAGCCTTGCCTGCTCTATTGCCAGACCATCATGGCGATGCCGGAGATGAAGGAATGGGTGGCTGCGGCCAAGCTGGAGCCCGACGACATCGAAGAGCTCGACATGGACTTTTGATGGGCAGCGGCCCGAGCGCCGCTGCTTTCAGGGCGCCTGCCTGCTACCAGGCGGCTGGCGTCGGCACCGCGCACGGTGCGGGCACGTCGATCGACTTGAAGTCGGCCGGGCCGACGATCTCCAGGTACTCCATGTCGGGCGAGTAGTCGAACAGGTAGTGCACGATACCCGGGCGCTGGTGCACGCAGTCGCCGGCCTCGACCAGGGTTTCCTGGTCGCCGTACATGAACTTGGCCCAGCCCTTGGTCATGAACACGATCTGGAATTCCGCTTCATGGCGGTGCCAGCCGGTGCCCTTCTCTGGTGCCATGTTGGCCTTGACCAGATGCGCGATCACGCGGCCCGACGTGGCGTCGGCCACACCCAGGTCCTTGTAGAGAAAGAAGTCTCGCAGGCCTTCACTGCGCCACGGCGTGTCGGCGGGTTTGACGTGAGAAAACTTCGTGGTCGTTTTGTCCAACATGGGGCGGCCCTCCTGCTTTGAGTCGATGTGCAGGTGCAGCATGCATAAGGCGTTCCAAGGGACAAGCCTCAAAGGCCCATGTGGCCGGTCGTCATCTCGGTGGTGGCGGGCCAGACTTCGGAGTCGGTCCAGGTCTGCGGGATCGAATCACCATCGACCTCGACGGCCCACTCGCGCGACGGCAGCGCGTCGGCCCGGCGCTTGGCACAACGCATCCGGTGGTCGGCCAGTTCGATCAAGGCGTCGGGCCGCCAGGCGCTGGTCGTCGGGTTGGCGGCCAGGCCCATGCTGACCACGATGTCGGTCGCCACATTCATTTCGCTCAGGGCCTGGTCGATCGGCTGCTTGAGCCGCTCCGAGAAAGCCGCCGCCACACCGAGGTGCGCCTGGCCCAGCAGAACGGCGAGTTCGGTGTCGGCGGTGCGCACCAGCACGTCGATCGAGCGCAGCCGCGCGTTCAGCACTTTCGCGAGCTTGGAGGTGACGGGCTCGAGAATGCGTTCGCTCAGGTGAGACCGGCCCGGCGCCAGGCCGACTTCGAGCAAGACCATCGCCACCTGGCCCTCCGGGCTGTTGGAAAACTCCGAGGCGTACTGTGTCTGCTCGTAAAGCATGCGCCGGCCCGATGGGCCGAAGATGGCTTCGCGATCGCGCGGCTGGCGGGACATGAGGCAGCAGGGGCCGGGGTGAGAGTCAGAGAAGGCTGGATTGTCGGAACGGAGCTCGGTGGTGGTCAAGCACTGAAGTGAGTGTTGTTGTGACGGCGTTGCATGGCCGTCGTTCGACTCAGCACTCGACGATGTTCACGGCGAGCCCGCCACGCGCGGTTTCCTTGTACTTGGTCATCATGTCGGCGCCGGTTTCGCGCATGGTCTTGATGACCTTGTCGAGGCTCACGTGGTGCGTGCCGTCGCCGCGCAGCGCCATGCGCGCGGCGTTGATCGCCTTGACCGAGGCGATCGCGTTGCGCTCGATGCACGGGATCTGCACAAGGCCGCCCACCGGGTCGCAGGTCAGGCCGAGGTGATGCTCCATGCCGATCTCGGCGGCATTCTCGACTTGCGCCGGCGAGCCGCCGAGCACGGCGCACAGGGCGCCTGCAGCCATCGAGCAGGCGACGCCGACTTCGCCTTGGCAGCCGACCTCGGCGCCGCTGATCGAGGCGTTTTCCTTGTAGAGCATGCCGATCGCGGCGGCGGTCAGCATGAAGTCGATCACGCCTTTGTCTGTCGCCGACGGCACGAAGCGGGTGTAGTAGTGCAAG
>JANYFX010000072.1 GCA_025359585.1 Rhizobacter sp.
CTTGCTCACCGGCGTGATCCAGAAAGCAGGCCATTCGGGTCACGCCGAAGGGGCTTACCTTGGCTGGTGGAACTTCGCCACCAAGCTGAACCTGGCGCTCGCCGCGGGCGTGTCCTTGCCCGCCCTGCAAGCGCTTGGCTACGCGCCCGGCAGCCGCGGCGCACAGGCGCTGAGCGCGTTGACGCTCGCTTACTGCGTGTTGCCCTGTGTGCTGAAGCTCGCCGCTTCCGCGCTGCTGTATTCCTTCTGGATTCGACCTTCCGAAAGCACCTGATGAACTCTCGCTCCCTACTCGTCGGCATCGCAGCCGCTGCCCTGCTCTTCAGCGGCTGCGCTTCGGCCCCCACCCCGTCGGACTACGCCGCCGAAAAGCCCACGTTCGACCTGAAGACCTACTTCAACGGCGAGCTCACGGCGCACGGCGTCTTCACCGACCGCAGCGGCAAGGTCGCGCGCCGCTTCACGGTGCAGCTCAAGGGCAGCTGGACCGGCGACGACGGCGTGCTCGACGAGAACTTCACCTACAGCGACGGCAAGAAGGAACGCCGCGTCTGGCGTCTGAAAAAGCTGCCCGATGTGAACGGCCAGGGCCGCTACACCGGCATGGCCGACGACGTGGTCGGCACCGCTGTCGGCGAATCGGCCGGCAACGCGCTGCGCTGGGCCTACACGCTGCGGCTGCCGGTCGACGACAAGGTCTACGAAGTGCAGTTCGACGACTGGATGTACCTGATGGACGAGCGCGTGATGATCAACAAGGCCGTGATGAGCAAGTTCGGCGTGCGGCTCGGCGAAGTGACGCTGTCGTTCTACAAGAAGTGAAGGCGCCGACATGCCCTTGAACCCGCGCATCACCGACTGGGCTGGCCGGGTGGTCTGGCTCGTCGGTGCCTCGACCGGCATCGGTCGGGCCACCGCCGAGTTGCTGCACAAACAAGGCGCGAAGGTCGTCGTGTCGGCACGCAACGTGGCTTTGATCGGCAGCTTCGAAAAGGCCCACGCCGGCAGCCTCGGCCTGGTGCTCGACGTGACCGACCACGCTGCGCTGGCTGGCGCCACGCAGCAGATCGTCGCGAAGTTCGGCCGGCTCGACATGGCGGTTTACTGCGCCGGCTACCACCAGCCGATGCGCGCCACCGACTTCAAGCTCGACGTGGCGCTGCAGCATGACCGCATCAACTACGTCGGCGCGCTGTACTTGCTCGACGCAGTGCTGCCGGTGCTGCTGAAACAGGGCTTCGGCCACCTGAGCCTGGTCTCGAGCGTGGCGGGTTACCGCGGCCTGCCGACGTCGCTCGCTTACGGCCCGACCAAGGCAGCGCTGATCAACCTGGCGCAGACGCTCTACCTCGATCTGCACCCGCTGGGCATCGGCGCTTCGCTGATCAACCCGGGCTTCGTGGAAACCCCGCTGACGGCGAAGAACGAGTTCACGATGCCGGCGCTCATCACACCCGATGAAGCGGCACGCGAGATCGTGAAGGGCTGGGAAGCCGGGCGTTTCGAGATCCACTTTCCGAGGCGCTTCACCCTCTGGATGAAAGTGCTCAGCCACCTCGGCGACGCGCTCTACTTCAAGCTCGTCAGCAAGACCACCGGCATGTGAGCCGGCGGGCCTACAGCCAGCCCTTGCGCCGGAAGAACCAGAACGGCGCGATCACGCTCACGACCATCAGCCCCAGCGCATACGGGTAGCCGAGCGCCCAGTCGAGCTCGGGCATGGCCTTGAAGTTCATGCCGTAGATGCTGGCGATCAGCGTCGGCGGCAGCAGCGCCACGCTTGCCACCGAGAACAGCTTGATGATCTTGTTCTGGTTGATGTTGATGAAGCCGACGGTCGCGTTCATCAGGAAGTTGATCTTGTCGAACAGAAAGGTGCTGTGGCTGTCGAGCGAATCGATGTCGCGCAGAATCTGGCGCGCCTCTTCGAACTGCTCGGCGTTGAGCATGCGGCTGCGCATCATGAAGCTCAGCGCCCGCCGCGTGTCCATCACATTGCGGCGGATGCGGCCGTTCAAGTCTTCCTCGCGGGCGATGGCCGACAGCACCTCGCCGGCGGCGGCGTCGTTGATGTCCTTCTTGAGCACCCGCGCGCTGACAGTTTCCAGCTTGTCGTAGATGCCTTCCAGGATGTCGGCCGAATACTCGGCGTCGGCGTCATACAGCTTCAGCAGCACGTCTTTCGCGTCTTCGATCAGCGCCGGAATGCGCCTTGCGCGCAGGCGCAGCAGGCGGAAGACGGGCAGGTCTTCGTTGTGGATCGAGAACAGCACGTTGTCGAAGAGGATGAAGGCGACGCGGACATTGCGCGGGGCTTCGTCGTCATCGATCAAGAAGTCGGAGCGGATATGCAGCTCGCCGTTGTCTTCTTCGTAGAAACGGG
>JANYFX010000096.1 GCA_025359585.1 Rhizobacter sp.
GGAAGGTGCCCGCGGTGTCGAGGATCTGGTGCAGCACCGGCTGCGGCAGCCCTTCGATCGAGAGCAGGTGGATCAATTCGCCATGAGCGTTGAGCTGCGGGTTGCGTCGCGAGAGCATGTTCACGCATCCCCTTCGATGTCGAAACTGAAGCGGCCGGCATCGTCGCGCGCCAGCGACAAGCGCTGCGCCGCCGGCAGCGTGATGCGCGCGGCCGACACGGCCGCGCTGATCGGCAGCTCGCGCCCGCCGCGGTCGACCAGGACCGCGAGCGTCACGCTCGAAGGCCGTCCGAAGTCGTAGAGCTCGTTGATCACCGCGCGAATCGTGCGGCCTGTGTAGAGCACGTCGTCGATCAGCACCACGGGCAGGCCGTTCACGTCGAAAGGCAGGCGCGTGTGGTCGGCTCCGGCCGTCATGCCACGCGACGCAACCCGCAGCTCAACGCCCACGGCGAGCTGATCCACCTGCTCTCGATCGAAGGCCTGCCGCAGCCGGTGCTGCACCAGATCCTCGACACGGCCGGCACCTTTCTCAGCGTCAACGACCGCGAAGTCAAGAAGGTGCCCTTGCTGCGCGGCAAGAGCGTGTTCAACCTGTTCTTCGAGAACAGCACGCGCACCCGCACCACCTTCGAGATCGCGGCCAAGCGCCTCTCCGCCGACGTGATCAACCTCGACATCGCGCGCTCCAGCGCGGCCAAGGGCGAGAGCCTGCTCGACACCATCGCCAACCTCTCGGCGATGCACGCCGACATGTTCGTGGTGCGCCACGGCGAGAGCGGCGCGCCCTACCTGATCGCCCAGCACTGCGCGCCGCACGTGCACGTGGTCAACGCCGGTGACGGGCGCCATGCGCACCCGACGCAGGGCCTGCTCGACATGTACACGATCCGGCACTTCAAGCAGGACTTCAGCAAGCTTACGGTCGCGATCGTCGGCGACATCGTGCACTCGCGCGTGGCGCGCTCCGACATCCACGCGTTGACCACGCTCGGGGTGCCCGAGATACGCGCCGTCGGCCCGAAGACGCTGGTGCCGGGTGACCTCTCGGCGATGGGCGTGCGCGTCTGCCACGACATGAAAGAAGGCATCAGGGACGCCGACGTGATCATCATGCTGCGCCTGCAGAACGAACGCATGAGCGGCGCGATGCTGCCGAGCGCCGGCGAATTCTTCAAGAACTACGGCCTGACGCCAGAAAAGCTCGCCTACGCCAAACCCGATGCGATCGTGATGCACCCGGGCCCGATCAACCGCGGTGTCGAGATCGATTCCACGGTGGCCGACGGCGCGCAGAGCGTGATCCTGCCGCAGGTCACCTTCGGCATCGCGGTGCGCATGGCCGTGATGTCGATCATCGCGGGCAACAACGCCTGACGCACCTTATGAAGCTCCTCATTCAGAACGGCCGCTTGATCGACCCTGCCACAGGGCGAGACGAACTCGGCGACGTGGCCATCGCCGCCGGCCGCATCGTCGCGCTCGGCAAGGTCAGCGCCGACTTCGGTTCCGACCGCGTGATCGATGCGGCAGGTTTGATCGTCGCCCCCGGCCTCGTCGATCTGGCTGCGCGCCTCGGCGAGCCGGGCCACGAACACGAAGCGATGCTCGAATCGGAAATGGCCGCGGCCGTGGCCGGCGGTGTCACCAGCCTTGTGTGCCCGCCCGACACCGACCCGGTGCTCGACGAGCCGGGCCTGGTCCAGATGCTGAAGTTCCGCGCCCGCAATCTGAATCTGGCGCGGGTCTTTCCGCTCGGTGCGTTGACACGCGGCTTGCAGGGCGAGGTGCTGACCGAAATGGCCGAGCTGACCGAAGCCGGCTGCGTCGGTTTTTCGCAGGCCGAGGTCGCGCTCAAAGACACGCTGGTGTTGCACCGCGCGCTGCAATACGCATCGACCTTCGGCTACACGACCTGGCTGCGGCCGACCGATGCGTGGCTCGGCAACGGCGTGGCCGCCAAGGGGCCGCTCGCCACGCGCATGGGCCTGTCGGGCGTGCCGGTGATCGCCGAGACGATCGCGCTGGCCACGCTGTTCGAACTGGTGCGCGACACCGGCGCGCGGGTGCATCTGTGCCGGCTGAGCAGCGCGGCGGGCATCGAACTCGTGCGCCGCGCCAAGGCCGAAGGCTTGCCGGTCACCTGCGACGTGAGCGTCAACCACCTGCACCTGACCGACATCGACATCGGCTACTTCAATGCGGCGATGCGATTGACGCCGCCGCTGCGCCAGCAGCGCGACCGCGACGCGATCCGCGCCGCGCTCGCCGACGGCACGATCGACGCGCTCGCCAGCGACCACACGCCGGTGGCGGCCGATGCGAAGAACCTGCCGTTCGCCGAGGCAGAGCCCGGCGCGACCGGGCTGGAACTCCTGCTGAGCCTGGCGCTGAAATGGGGTACCGAAACGAAGCTGCCATTGACCCGCACTCTGGCCACGATCACGAGTGCGTCGGTGGCGGTGCTTGGTGACGCGCTGGGGTCGCTGTCGGCGAGCGCGGGGCGGCTCGTCGAAGGCGGCGTCGCCGATCTGTGTGTGTTCGATGCCGGAGCGCGCTGGACCGTCGCGCCCGGCGCACTCAAGAGCCAGGGCAAACACACGCCTTTCAGCGGCTACGAGTTGCCTGGCCGCGTGCGCTGCACCATCGTCGCCGGTGGCGTGGCCTACGAAGCGCAGGGATGACTTCGCGCTGGCGTGCCGCCGGCCGGTTGCTGCGCTGCGTGCTCCACGGCACGCACGGTGTGCTGATCGTGCTGCTGCGTTTCGGCTCGATGCCCGCCGCGCAGCGCCAGTGGTACGTGCAATGGTGGGCGACCAAGACGCTGCGCCTGATGGGCATCACGCTGCGTGTCGAAGGCGCGCCGGTGGCGGGCGCGGTGCTGATGGTCGCCAACCACATTTCCTGGCTCGACATCATGGCCGTTCACGCGGTCTGCCCGCACGCCCGTTTCGTCTCGAAGGCCGACGTGAAATCGTGGCCGTTGATGCGCCACCTGGTCGATGCGGCCGACACGCTCTACCTCGAACGTGAACGCAAGCGCGACGCCTTGCGCGTGGTGCACGCGATGGCCGACGCGCTGAAGGCCGGCGACACCGTGGCGATCTTTCCCGAAGGCACCACGTCCGACGGGCAGGCGCTGCTGCCCTTCCACGCCAACCTGCTGCAGGCGGCGATCGCCACCGAGACACCGGTGCAGCCGGTCGCGATCCGCTTCAGCGATTCGACCCACACGGTCAGCCGCGCGGTCGAGTTCGTCGGCGCGACAACGCTGGCGCAGAGTTTGTGGATGGTGGCCAGCGGCGACGAACTTGTCGTGCGCGTGGCCTTGTTGCCGCCGCGAGAAACGGCGCGCGCCGATCGGCGTGCGCTGGCCGAGCAGCTGCGCAGCGACATCGCCGCGCAACTCGCGGCCTGAGCGGTCAGGCCTTCTTGCCTTGCGCCGCCACGGCCGCAGCCGCTTTAGCCGCCGCTTCGGCGTCACCGAGGTAATAGCTGCGGATCGGCTTCAGCTGGTCGTCGAGCTCGTAGACGAGCGGGATGCCGTTCGGGATGTTCAGGTTGACGATGTCGGCATCCGACACGCCGTCCAGGTACTTCACCAGCGCGCGGATGCTGTTGCCGTGCGCGGCGATCAACACACGCTGCCCCGAGCGGATCGCCGGCGCAAGCGTTTCGTTCCACAGCGGCAGCACGCGCGCGACCGTGTCCTTCAGGCACTCGGTCAGTGGCACCTCGCCGGGTTTGAGTTTGGCGTAGCGCACGTCGCTGCGTTCGCTGCGCGGGTCGTTGGCGTCGAGCACCGGCGGCGGCGTGTCGTAGCTGCGGCGCCAGACCAGCACCTGCTCGTCGCCGAACTTCTTCGCCGTCTCGGCCTTGTTCAGGCCCTGCAACGCGCCGTAGTGGCGCTCGTTCAGCCGCCAGTCGTTCACGACCGGCAGCCAGGTGCGGTCCATCTGGTCGAGCGCGTGCCAGAGCGTCCAGACCGCGCGCTTGAGCACCGAGGTGTAGGCCAGGTCGAACTCGTAGCCGTCGGCCTTCAGCAAACGACCGGCCTGCTGCGCCTGCTGCACGCCCAGCGGCGTGAGCTCCACGTCGGTCCAGCCGGTGAAGCGGTTTTCCAGGTTCCAGGTGGACTCGCCGTGGCGAATCAGTACGAGCTTGTGCATGGCGAAGAGGCAAGGGTGAGGTGGGAGAGAAGGCGGCCCGGGCCCGGTGTGAGGGCATGACGCAGCCGTGACGGCGGGCGATCGACGGAATTCTATAATCCGCGACCTGACACCACCCCATCGGCGCGCCTGTGAAGTTCTTCATCGACAACTGGTTCCTCTTTCTTGCCGCCGCCACATCGGGAGCCTTGCTGATCTGGCCCATGGTCAACAAGGGTGCGGGCGGCAGCGGCAAGGTCTCGGCCAGCGCCGCTGTGCAGCTCATCAACCGCGAGAAGGCGGTGCTGATCGATGTGAGCGAGCCGGCCGAATACGCCGCCGGCCACGCGGTCGGCGCGAAGAGCGTGCCGCTGGCAAGCCTGGAAGCGTCGAACGACCTGCCCAAGAACAAGGCGTTGCCGCTGGTGGTCCTGTGCCCGACCGGCAGCCGTGCCAGCCGCGCCGTCGCCACGCTCAAGAAGCTCGGCTTCGAGAATTCGCAGGCGTTGGCCGGGGGCCTCGAAGCCTGGCGCGCCGCCAACCTGCCGGTCGAAAAGACCGCCTGAGCGGAGCCCGCAGCATGCAAGCGGTGAAGATGTACCTGACGCAGAGCTGCCCGTACTGCGTGCACGCCAAGGCGCTGTTGAAGCAACGCGGGGTCGAGCAGATCGACGAAGTGCGGGTCGATCTGGAGCCGGCCGAGCGCAGCACGATGATGCAGCTCACCGGGCGCCGCACGGTGCCGCAGATCTTCATCGGCGACACCCACGTGGGCGGCTGCGACGACCTCGTCGAGCTCGACCGCCGCGGCGAATTGCTGCCCCTGCTCGCGGGCGCCTGACCCGGCCCGGGCATCGAAGCCGCTCGGCCATAATGCCGGGCTCCGCTCGGCGCGCATTGCGCGAGCACTCTCATCCAACCCGAGATTCCCATGGCCGACGAACCCCTGAGCCCCGTGTTCCAGATTCAGCGCATCTACCTGAAGGACCTGTCGCTGGAGCAACCCAACTCGCCGCAGATCCTGCTCGAACAAGGCCAGCCGCAAGTCGAGATCAACCTCGGCCTGGGCGCCGAGCCGATCGCCGACGGCGTCTACGAAGTGACGGTCACCGCCACGGTCACGACCAAGGTCAACGACAAGGTGCTGTTCCTCGTCGAAGCCAAGCAGGGTGGCATCTTCGAGATCCGCAACATTCCCGAAGACCAGCTGCAGCCGATCGTCGGCATCGCCTGCCCGGGCATCATCTACCCGTACCTGCGCGCGATCGTCTCCGACGTGTGCACCCGCGCCGGCTTCCCGCCGGTGCTGCTGGCCGAAGTCAACTTCCAGGCGATGTTCGAGGCACAGCAGGCGCAGGCCGCGGGCGCTGCACCGAGCAACGGCTCGGGCATCATCACCAGCGTCTAATGACGGCCCCAAGGCGCCTTCGGCACCGCCCCCCGGGGGGAGCTCAGGCCGCTTGGGGCGGCCCGGCGCTGGCCTGAGATCAGTCTCCGACAATGAACCTCACGGTCCTGGGCGGCGGCGCGTGGGGCACCGCGCTGGCGGTGAGCACCGCCAGCCGTCACCCGACGCGTTTGTGGGTGCGAGACCCGGCACAGGCGGCGCAGATGCGCTCGATGCGGCGCAACACGCGCTACCTGCCCGAGGTGGTGTTGCCACCCGTGCTGCAGATCACCTACGACTTCGACGCTGCGCTGGCCCATGCGCAAGGCGGCCTCGTGATCGTGGCCACCCCGATGGCGGGGCTCGACGGCATGCTGAGGCGCTTGCACGACCACAGCGTCGGTGTGTTGTGGCTGTGCAAGGGCTTTGCGCCGAACACCGGCGCGCTGGGTCATGAGATCGCGCGTTCGCTGAACGTGCGTTCGAGCGTCGGCGTGTTGTCAGGCCCGAGCTTCGCGATCGAGGTGGCGCGCGGCCAGCCGACCGCGCTGGTCGCCGCGAGCAGCGATGACGCCCTCTGCGAGCAAGCGGTCGAAGCGCTGCACAGCGACAGCCTGCGCGTGTACTCGTCCAACGATCCGGTCGGCGTGGAGGTCGGTGGCGCCGTGAAGAACGTGCTCGCCATCGCCACCGGCATTGCCGACGGCATGGCGCTCGGGCTGAACGCCCGCGCTGCACTGATCACCCGCGGCCTCGCGGAGATGACACGCCTCGGCGTGGCGCTCGGCGCACGCGTCGAGACCTTCATGGGCTTGTCGGGCCTGGGTGACCTGGTGCTCACCGCGACCGGCGACCTCTCGCGCAACCGCACCGTGGGCCGCCTGCTCGCGCAGGGCCTGCCTTTGCCAACGATCCTCGCCGACCTGGGCCACGTGGCCGAAGGTGTGAGCACTGCACCGATGGTGCTGCGCCGCGCGCAGGCGCTGGGTGTGGACATGCCGATCACGCAGGCCGTGGTGCAGGTGCTCGAAGGCAGCACCACGCCGGCCCAGGCACTCGAACAACTGATGGGCCGCGGTGCGCGGCCCGAGAACCTTTGACGGAGACGAACCGAATGCAACGCCGACTGTTCCTGCACACCACCGCCGCCGCGGCCACCACGCTTGCGCTGCCTTCCTTCGCGCAGGCCTGGCCGAGCCGCCCGATCAAGCTTGTGGTGCCGTTCCCGCCCGGCAGCTCGCCCGACATCATCGGCCGCCTGCTCGCCGAGCCGCTTGGCCACGCGCTGGGCCAGACCGTGATCGTCGACAACAAACCCGGTGCCGGTGGCAACGTGGGCACCGGCGCGGTGGCGAAGGCCGACCCCGACGGCTACACCTTCCTGTTCACGATCCAGGGCCCGCTCGTGACGGCGCCGCTGCTGAGCGCGAACCTGAACTACGACCCGCAGAAAGACCTGGCCCCAGTCACGCTCGTGGCCACCTCGCCGAACGTGCTGGTCGTGGACCCCAAGCTCGGCGCGAACACACTCGCCGACTTCGTGCGCATCGCGAAGGAGCGGCGTGGACAGCTCAACTACGGCAGCGTGGGCAACGGCAGCGCCGCGCACCTTGCGATGGAGCTCTTCAAGGCCCGCGCTGGGCTCGACATCGTTCATGTGCCGTATCAAGGTTTCCCGCAGGTCGTCAACGCCATCCTCGCCGGCCAGGTGCAGGCCGGCTTCATGGTGCCCGGCATCGCGATGGGCCAGGTGCGTGCCGGCAAGCTGAAGGCGCTGGGCGTCACGACGCTGGGACGCTCGGGCTCTTTGCCCGATCTGCCGAGCTTCGTCGAGCAGGGCTACGCTGATTTCGAGGCGATCTCGTGGCAGGCGGTGCTCGCGCCGGCGGGCACGCCGAAGCCGATCATCGAGCGCGTCTCGCGCGAACTGATCCGCATCATCAAGAGCGACGACGTGCGTGGCAAGATCCTCGGCCAGTATTTCAGCGCGGCCGGCACCGCGCCCGAAGCGCTGGCGGGCCTGATGAAAAGCGAGCGCGAGCGCTGGGCCAAGGTGATCAAGGCGGCGGGCGTGAAGCCGGAGTGAAGGCGCGGCAGTGACGATCGAGATCAGCACCGATCCGGCGCGCCTTGACATCGCGCTGATTCACTCGTTTCTGAGTGAGGAGTCGCATTGGGCCAAAGGTATTTCACGCGAGCGTGTCGAACGTGCGCTCGCGCACTCGCTGTGTTTTTCGGCGCATGACGGTGAGCGCCAGGTCGGCCTGGCCCGTGTGGTCACCGACCGCGCTACCTACGCTTGGCTGGCCGATGTGTTCGTGCTGGCAGCAGAGCGCGGGCGTGGCATCAGCGTGATGCTGATGGACGCCGTGGTGGCCCACCCCGACCTGCAAGGTTTGCGGCGCTTTGCGCTGGTCACGAGCACGGCGCCCGGCCTGTACGCGCGCTACGGCTTCACGCCGCTGGCGCGGCCCGAAATCGCGATGGAGCTCGTGAACCCCGACGCCTACACGCCGCCGGCATAGCCGTTCTGGCGCCATGCTTCGAACACCGCGACCGCCACGCTGTTGCTCAGGTTCAGGCTGCGCTGGTCGGCGCGCATCGGCAGCCGCACACGTTGCGCGGTGGCGATGCCGTCCCGCACCGCTTCGGGCAGGCCGGCAGTTTCGGAGCCGAACACGAACCAGTCACCGGAGGCCCACTCCACTTCGGCAAACGGCCGGCTGCCGCGGGTCGTGAACGCGAACAGGCGCTGCGGTTTGGGCCGCTCGCTGTCAAGGAACGCTGACCACGACGCATGTCGGCGCACCGGCGCGTACTCGTGGTAGTCGAGGCCCGCGCGTTTGAGTTGCCGGTCGTCCATCGAAAAACCGAGCGGCTCGATCAGGTGCAGTGCGCAGCCGGTGTTGGCCGCCAGCCGGATCACGTTGCCCGTGTTCGGCGGGATCTCGGGGTGCACGAGCACGATGTTGAACATGGGGCCGGAGTCTGCCGCAGACGCGATCAAGCCGACCCGGGCCGCGGCGTGCGCGCCACCACCCACACCTGCACGCGCGCTGCGCCGGCTTGCAGCAGCACGCACGTGGCCTCGGCGGCGCTCGCGCCGGTGGTCATCACGTCGTCCACGAGCGTCACCTCGCGACCGCGCAGCTCGGCGAGGCGGCGCGGTTCGACTGCGAACGCGCCCTGCACGTTGGCGGCGCGCGCGGACAGCGCCAGCGTGGTCTGGTGCGGTGTGTCACGCGGGCGCAGCAGCAGGTGCGCATCGGCCGGGCAGTTCAGCAGTCGGCCGAGCCGTCGCGCCAGTTCCCAGGCCTGGTTGTGGCCACGCTCGCGCAGGCGCGCCGGATTCAAGGGCATCGGCAGCAGGAGGCCGGGATAGCGCGCTGTGCTGTCGAACCGATGCGCATCGAGCAAACGTTGTGCGAGCGCCGGGGCGAGGTCGAGCGCGGCGTGGAACTTGAAGCGCGCGAGCAGGCCGTCCCACGGGTGCAGGTAGTCGACCGCGGCAAGCGCCTGCTCCCATGGAGGCGGGTGCTTCAAGCAATCGCCGCAGACCGTCACGCCCACCGGCACCTCCAACGCGCAGCGCTGGCAGCGCGGCACGGGCTGCGCAAAGCGTGCCACGCAGTCACCACACACCCGCTGCGCACCCCAGCCGCGGCACACCGCGCAGAGGCTCGCGAAACGCCCCGCGGCTGCG
>JANYFX010000137.1 GCA_025359585.1 Rhizobacter sp.
CGAGTGTTTGTTCGAGCTGCGCCAGGGAGCTGCGGCGATGCTGGCTCAACTCCTTGCCCAGCGCCTCGACCGCCTCGACAGTGCGCGCATCGTCGAGTGCCTCGCGCCATTCCATCTGCTGCATCAGGAAACTCGTGGGCATCGACGTGTTGTTCTCGGCCTCGATGGCTTCGCCGTTCAGCTCGCACAGGTAGGCCGCGCGCTTCAGCGGGTCCTTCAGTCGCTGATAGGCCTCGTTCACGCGCACCGCCCACTGCATCGCCACGCGCTGCGCCGCTGCGCCCCGTGCCGCAAATTTGTCGGGGTGCACTTCGGTCTGAAGCGCGCGCCAGCGTGCATCGAGCGCGGCCGGGTCGAGCGCAAACCGCCGACCGATGCCGAACAGTTCGAAGTCGTCGCTGTCGAGTTTCATGAACAATAAAAAGCGCGACCGTGGCCGCGCTTTTGCATCAGTGGCAAAGCGTCGTCAAACGCGGAACGACTCTCCGCAACCGCAGCGGTCTTTCTCGCGCGGGTTGTGGAACTTGAAGCCTTCGTTCAGGCCTTCGCGCACGAAGTCGAGCTCGGTGCCGTCGATGTAGGGCAGGCTTTTCGGGTCGACCAGCACCTTCACGCCGTGGCCTTCGAAGATCACGTCTTCAGGCGCGAATTCGTCGGCGTATTCGAGCTTGTAGGCCAGGCCCGAGCAGCCGGTGGTCTTCACGCCCAGGCGCACGCCCACGCCCTTGCCACGCTTGCCGATGTAGCGCGAAACGTGGCGGGCTGCCGCTTCGGTCAGGGTAACGGCCATGGACTCAATGCGCCTGTGCTGCAGCGGCCAGAGCCGCTCCGGTCTTGGACTTGTAGTCGTTGACCGCAGCCTTGATCGCGTCTTCGGCGAGGATCGAGCAGTGGATCTTGACGGGCGGCAGCGCCAGCTCTTCGGCGATGTGCGTGTTCTTGATCGTCAGCGCTTCGTCGAGCGACTTGCCCTTGACCCACTCGGTCACGAGCGAACTCGACGCGATGGCCGAGCCGCAGCCGTAGGTCTTGAACTTCGCGTCTTCGATCAGCCCGGTTTTCGGGTTGACCTTGATCTGCAGCTTCATCACGTCGCCGCAGGCCGGCGCACCGACCATGCCGGTGCCCACCGTGTCGTCACCCTTGTCGAAGGAACCCACGTTGCGCGGGTTCTCGTAATGCTCGACCACTTTTTCGCTGTATGCCATGTCGTACTCCAGAACAGATTCTTAATGTTCAGCCCACTGGATGGTGCTGATGTCGATGCCTTCCTTGTGCATGTCCCACAGCGGCGACAGGTCGCGCAGCTTGGCCACGCGGTCCTTCAAGGTGGTCACCACGTAGTCGATCTCTTCGACGGTGGTGAAGCGGCCGATCGTCATGCGCAGACTCGAATGCGCGAGTTCGTCGCTGCGGCCGAGTGCCCGCAGCACGTAGCTCGGCTCCAGGCTCGCCGAGGTGCAGGCCGAGCCCGAAGACACCGCGATGCCCTTGATGCCCATGATCAGCGACTCGCCTTCGACGAAGTTGAAGCTCATGTTCACGTTGTGTGGCACACGCTGTTCGGCGTGGCCGTTCAGGAAGGTCTGCTCGATGTCTTTCAGGCCGTTGATCAGGCGCTGCGACAGCATGCGGATGCGGTCGCGCTCGCCGTGCATTTCGAGCTTGGCGATGCGGAACGCCTCGCCCATGCCGACGATCTGGTGCGTGGCCAGCGTGCCTGAGCGCATGCCACGCTCGTGGCCGCCACCGTGCATCTGCGCTTCGATGCGCACACGCGGCTTGCGGCGCACGTAGAGCGCGCCGATGCCCTTGGGGCCGTAGGTCTTGTGCGAGGCCAGGCTCATCAGGTCGACCGGCAGGTTGGCCAGATCGATGTCGACCTTGCCAGTGGCTTGCGCCGCGTCGACGTGGAAGATGATGCTGCGCTCGCGGCACATCTTGCCGATGGCGGTGATGTCCTGGATCACGCCGATCTCGTTGTTCACGAACAGCACCGAAATCAGGATCGTGTCGGGGCGGATCGCCGCCTGCAGCTTGTCCAGATCGACGAGGCCGTCTTCCTGCACGTCGAGGTAGGTCACCTCGAAGCCCTGGCGCTCCAGTTCGCGCATCGTGTCGAGCACGGCCTTGTGCTCGGTCTTCAGCGTGATCAGGTGCTTGCCGCGCGTCTTGTAGAACTGCGCCGCGCCCTTGAGCGCGAGGTTGATCGATTCCGTGGCACCGGAGGTCCAGACGATTTCGCGCGGGTCGGCGCCGACGAGTGCAGCCACATGCTCACGCGACTTCTCGACGATGGCTTCGGCTTCCCAGCCCCACGCGTGGCTGCGCGACGCGGGGTTGCCGAAGTGCTCGCGCAGCCAGGGGATCATCGCGTCGACGACGCGCTGGTCCACCGGCGTGGTGGCACCGTAGTCCATGTAGACGGGGAAGTGCGGGGTCATGTCCATGCGAGGTTGTCCCGGCGACGTGGCCTCGCCACGTGCCGTTTGAGGCTGATTTACTTGTTGAAAGCGGCCGCGCCGAGCGCGAACACCGAGTTCGGTGCGGTGATCTTGATCGGCTTGACCACCGGCTGCGACGAGATCGCCCGCTTGACCGGGTGCTCTTCGATCGACACGCCCTTGGCGAGCTGCTCGTCGACCAGCTTGCGCAGCGACACCGAGTCGAGGAACTCGATCATCTTGGAGTTCAGGCTGGCCCACAGGTCGTGCGTCATGCAGCGGCCGGCGTCGTCGCCCATGCAGTTTTCCTTGCCGGCACAACCAGTGGCGTCAATCGGCTCGTCGACCGCGACGATGATGTCGGCGACGGTGATTTCTTCCGCCTTGCGGCCGAGCGAATAACCGCCGCCGGGGCCGCGGGTGCTCTCGACGAGCTCGTGGCGGCGCAGCTTGCCGAACAGCTGTTCCAGGTACGACAACGAGATCTGTTGGCGCCCGCTGATGGCGGCCAGGGCAACCGGCCCGGTGAGCTCACGCAGCGCGAGGTCGATCATGGCAGTGACCGCAAAACGGCCTTTGGTGGTCAGACGCATTCAATTCTCCTAAAGCCTGTGTGGGCAGAGCAGCTACAAACACTTTCAGCCGCCCGACCGTCCCGGAGAGGGATAACCCTCGATCTATCCCGAGTAGATTGGTCGAGTATAGCTGAAGCCGAGTAATTCGGTCGGGATGGAGCCGGTTAGTTCCCCTGACTTCAGCCCGGTTTTGTGCTCAGGCTTGAATCGGCACCACGTTGTCGCCCCCGGCCGCTCCGAAGGCCTGCTCGCGCAGCAGCGCCAACTGGTCGCGCACCCGCGCCGCTTTCTCGAATTCGAGGTTGCGGGCGTGGTCGAGCATCTGCTTTTCGAGCAGCTTGATGCGTTTGCCGAGGTCTTTTTCGCTCAGCGCCTCGATCGCCAGGGCTTCGTTGGTTGCCTTCAGGTCGTCTTTGGCGCCCTTCTCGCTATAAACGCCATCGATCAGGTCGCGAACTCGCTTGACCACGCTGCGCGGCGTGATGCCTTCGGCGAGGTTGTGGGCGATCTGCTTGGTGCGGCGGCGCTCGGTCTCGTCGAGCGCCTTGCGCATCGACTCGGTGATGCGGTCGGCGTACAGGATCGCCCGGCCATTCAGATTGCGCGCAGCACGACCGATGGTCTGGATCAGGCTGCGCTCGGAACGCAGGAAGCCTTCCTTGTCGGCGTCGAGGATCGCCACCAGCGACACCTCGGGAATGTCCAGCCCCTCGCGCAGCAGGTTGATGCCGACCAGCACGTCGAAGGTGCCGAGGCGCAGGTCACGCAGGATCTCGACACGCTCG
>JANYFX010000152.1 GCA_025359585.1 Rhizobacter sp.
CATTTCTTGTTTTTCTGGTGCGGCTGGCAGGAATCGAACCCACGACCCCTTGGTTCGTAGCCAAGTACTCTATCCAGCTGAGCTACAGCCGCGCAGCCGCAAATTATAGCAGTTGATTTTTTCTCAGGGCAGACGGGCTGCCGCTTCGAAACATCGGGCGACCCGCGCGGCGTCGCCTTCCTGTTGCGCGAGCCGGGCCAGCGCGAGCCACGCCTCGCGCCGCGCGGCAGCCGGGAGGCCCGGGTCGGCGGCGGCTTGCTCCAAGGCCACGCGCGCCTTGCCCCAGAGTTGGCGCTCCGTCAGCGCGCAACCCAGCGAAAGCGCGATCGCACCTTCGCGCGGGTAGGCCTGCGACGCGGCCTCCAGGCGTGGCAGCCACTCGGGCCCCAGCCCCTGCATGGCGCCCGCCAGGCTCTGTGCCACGGCGGCACGCTCGTCGACGTTCAATTCAGACAGGCGCTCCCAGAACGGCCTCAGCCAGCCGCGTGCCTCGTCGACGGCGCCGAGTTCGACGGCACGGGTGGCCGCGTGCGCAGCGACGAAGGGATCGCGCCGGTCGACGGGGTCGAACTGGAGCCAGGTTCGGCGCAGCTGGTCGGCGTCGTGCGCCGTGGCGAGCGACTCGAACGCGAGCGAGCGCAGCAGGCCTTGCGCCGCGACCTTCGAGAAGCCCTGGTGTTTGGCCAGCAGACGCGCGGTCTTGAGCGCATCTTGCGGTTGGCGCCCGAGGCGCGTGGCCTGCAACTTCAGGCGCAGCGCGTGGGTGCGCCGCGCCACGCCGACCGGCAATTCGGAAAGCAGCTCCATCGCACGCGGTGCATCACGGTCGTCGAGCGCCCACTCGGCAGCGAGCAGGCGCGCGCCCTCTTCGGCCGATCGCGCGGACGCGCTGCGGCGCGACAGGTGCAAGGCGCGCCGCAGCTCTTCGTCGCGGCTGCTGCGATCCTGCATTCGGTGCGCGCTGCCGGCCGCGAGCAGGTGAGCGAGCACGGTGAATTCGTTGTCCTGGGCCAGCTCGGGCGTGCCGGCCTGGATCGTGAGTGCCCGCTGGGCCGCCTTCTGCGCCCGGCTGTAGCGGCCGCCGAAATACTGCGCCAGCGCGTCGCGCAGCGCCGCCTGTGCGCTGCGGTCGCGCCGCGCCACGCGCCACTCGCGGGCACGCTGCGGCAGGCCGATCAGCGAGTTCAGTCCCTGGATCGCGCTGACGAGCAGGAAGCAGGTGCCGAACAGCAGCAGCAGGAACAGGTTGAGCGAAATGTCGAAGCGCCAGCCGCGCCAGTAGAGCGCGACCAGGCCGTCGTTGGTGCCGAGCGTGCTCGCGGCCACCACCGCCACACCGAAGAGCAGCACGAACCAGATGGTGGCGCGCATGTTGAGCGTTAGCGCCCGGCAGCGGCCGTCAGTGCGGCCAGCGTGTCGTCGGGGCGCGGCACGCCGACCTGGCGGGCTTGCGCGGCCACCTGCTTGACGAGATCGGTCGCGAGCAGGGTGCGCTTCGAGCCGCGGTCGAAATAACGGTCGAGTGCGGCCTGGGCGCCTTGCAGGTCGGTTTGGGCGATGTTGAACTGGCGGCTCAACAAGGCCAGCCGGGCATTCAACAAACGCAGCTTCAGGTTCTCGCGCAGAAAATAGGACTGTTCGGGCGCCAGCAGCATCGCGTCGGGGTGGTCGGTCTGGGTCACGCGCACCAGCGATTTCACTTCGCCCCAGACACGTTCGCTGAGCGCGCTCCAGGCGTCGGCGATCTGCACGGACCAGGCCGGCGCTGCGCTCGCGGCGCGTCCGCCGGCAGCGCTGGCGCTGCGCCCGACCGCTGCGGCAGACGCCGGCCGGGCCGCGTCCTTGGCAGGCTCGCGGCGCGCATCGACCACCGCAACCAGCGGCAACTCGTCGACCATGCGGATCACTTCGTCGAGCTTGATGCCGAGCACCGAAATGTCGGCCACGCTCGCGGCCTTGACACGATCGAGGTCACGCACGATGGCGCGCCGCACACCTTCGAGCCGCGGCTGGCTGTAGCGCGCCAGGCGTTCGTCGCTTTGTTTGAGCGTGGCCACCAGCGGCTCGGCGCTGCCGGTGATGGCGGTCTGCTGCAAGGCCACGCGGATCGCGGCCTCCACGTCGACCAGCAGGTTCTCGTCACGCGAGCGCGAGAGCGACTGGATCAGCTCTTCGAGCTGGCCGCGCTGAACCGCCACCTCGGCCACGCGCGCTTCGAGCAAGGCGAGTTTGGCGGCCGCAGTGCCCATGCCTTCGTTGGCTTGCTTGGCCAGCATGCGGGCTTCGGTGGACAGCGCCGCGCTGTCTTGCTGGCGGCGCACCAGCTCCTGCTCCAGCGTGAGCACACGCTGGTCGGCTTTCCACGCCAGCACCAGGCTGGCCACGGTCAACGCACCGAGCAAGGCCCCCGCGCTCCAGCCGATGCGAGACGACGGCAGCGCAGCGCGGGCAGGCGCTGCCACGCCCGCCGGCGGCGGGGCGTCGGCGGCGGCGGCGTTGCCGGTGGCCAGGTCGGGAGGAAGTTCGTTCACGGTCGGATTGATTGTATGCAGGCCACCACGGCGGCCAGCGGCGGGCGTGACTCGAAAACAGCACCGATGCCGAGCGCGCGTGCCCGCGTCGCGATGCGCGGGTGGGTGGCCAACGCGCGCGCCTCGGCCCATGCGGCAGGCTCGATGGCGCTGGTCAGCCGCGCCAGATGGTCGATCGCTTCGGAGCTGCTGAAGTACCACAGGTGCGACGCCGGCTGTCGCACGGCCTTGTGCAACAAGGTCTGCTGCCCGGTGTTGAACACCGGTGCCTCGCGCCGGTAAGCCGCCACGTGATCGACCTGCGCGCCGCGGCCACGCAGGGTCTCGGCAAGCCAGTCGCGCCCGCCGTCACCGCGCACGATCAGCACCGACGCGCCTTGCCATTCTTGCGCCGCGAGTTGTTGCCACAGCGCTTCGGAATCGAACTGCAACGAGTCGGGCGCAGGCGCCACGGTTTGCGCTGCGGGCACCCCCAGCTCGAGCAGCGCTTGTGTCGTGCCCGGCCCCGGCGAGCCGGCCAGCACACCGGTGGGCCACACCGCACCGGCCGGCCTGAGCGCGAAAAAATGTTCGACCGCATTCGGGCTGACGAACACCACCAGCCGTTGCGCGGCCAGATTCGCCCAGGCGTTTTCGACCGCAGCACGATCGGCCGTCGGCGCCACGCCGATCAGCGGCAGCGCGAATGCGTCGATGCCTGCAGCCTGCAAGTGCAGGACCCACTCGGCCGCCTGCGCGGCGGGCCGGGTGACGATGACCCGCATCGGCAACACCCGCGCGATCAGGGCGCCGCGCGCTGCTCGGCCGCGGCGCCGAGGTAGGCGGCCGCGCCTGCCGCGCGCAGCACCTCGGCCGCACGCTCGCCGAGTGCGCGCGCGCCGGCATCGGTCGTTACGGCCTCGCGCTCGGTCACCCGCAACAGCGGAGAGAGCGGTGCCGTCGGGTGTCCGAGTGCGACCTGAAGCTCCAGGGTGTCGCCGTGCCACACCGCGTGCGCAGCGAGCGGCATGCTGCAGCTGCCGCCGAGCGAGCGCGAGACCGCGCGCTCGGCCTGCACCGAGAACCAGGTCGGCTGGTGCGTCAACTCCGCGAGTTGCGCCAGCAAGGCGTGCGCATCGCTGCGCACTTCGATGCCCAGCGCGCCCTGCCCTGCGCAAGGCAGCATCTGCGCCGCCTCGAAGCGCGAACGGATGCGCTCGGCCAGACCGAGCCGCATCAGCCCGGCGGCGGCCAGCACGATCGCGTCGTAACCGCCAACGTCGAGCTTGCGCAAACGGGTGTCGAGGTTGCCACGCAACGGCTGCACGTCGAGGTCGGGCCGCAGTGCAACGAGCTGCACGACGCGCCGCAGGCTCGACGTGCCCACGCGCGCGCCCTGCGGCAGTTCAGCGAGCGAACGGAAGTGGTTGGAAACGAAGGCATCGCGCGGGTCTTCGCGCTCGAGCACGGTCGCCAGCTCGAAGCCTTCGGGCAGGTCCATCGGCACGTCTTTCAGCGAGTGCACGGCCAGGTGCGCGCGCCCTTCTTCGAGCGCCGTCTCCAATTCCTTGACGAACAGCCCCTTGCCGCCGACCTTTGAAAGGCTGCGGTCGAGGATCTGGTCGCCGCGCGTCGTCATGCCCAGCAGTTCCACGCTCATGCCGAAACGCTGCGTCAGCAGGTCGCGCACATGCTCGGCTTGCCAGAGCGCCAAGCGGCTTTCGCGGGTCGCGATGAGGGTGCTTGAAGTCATCGAACAATGCTAGCAGGCGCGCCTCTTGCGTGAGCGCCGGGCCAGCCCTGACGCGCAGCCGCGAGACACGCTGCTACGATTCGCCAGCTCGTAACCAAATTACATACATCGAGGTAACCATGGCCAGCGCCAAAGCCCTTGCACCCCGTCGCAGCGCCACCAGCGACGCCGCTCAGAAGAACAAGCCGCTGGTGGACGACATCCGCCTGCTCGGCCGCATCCTCGGCGACGTGATCCGCGAGCAGGAGGGCAAGACCGCATTCGAGCTGGTCGAGCGGGTGCGGCAACTTTCGGTCGCCTACCGCCTGAAGAGCGACGCCCAGGCCGGCCGCGCGCTCGACCGGCTGCTGAAGAACCTGTCGGGCGACCAGACCGTCAGCGTGATCCGCGCTTTCAGCTATTTCTCGCACCTGGCCAACATCGCCGAAGACCGCCACCACGTGCGCCGGCGCGACCACCACGAGCGCCAGGGCCACTTGCACGAAGGCTCGCTCACGATGACGCTGGAGCGCCTGGCGCAGGCCGACATCCGCGCCGCCGACATCGCCAGCACCTTGTCGCGCGCCTACATCTCGCCGGTGTTGACCGCGCACCCGACCGAAGTGCAGCGCAAGAGCATCCTCGACGCCGAGCGCGCGATCGCCGAACTGGTCGAGCAGCGCGACGCCCTCCACACCGACCGCGACCGCAGCGAGAACGAAGCGCTGATGCGGGCACGTGTCACGCAGCTCTGGCAAACGCGCATGCTGCGCACCGCGATCTGACGGTGGCCGACGAGATCGAAAACGCGCTGAGCTATTACCGCTCGACCTTCCTGCGCCAGATTCCGCGCATGTACCGCGACATCGAACAGGCGCTGCCGGGCCACCCGATCGCGTCATTCTTCCGCATGGGCAACTGGATCGGCGGCGACCGCGACGGCAACCCCAACGTCACCGCCGACACCTTGCGCATGGCCTTGTCGCGCCAGGCCGAGGTGGCGCTGCGCTTCTTCCTGACCGAAGCGCACGAACTCGGCGCCGAACTCTCGATCTCGGCCACGCTCGCGCCGGTCTCGGCCGACATGCTCAAGCTCGCCGCGAGCTCGCCCGACCACAGCGTGCACCGCGAAGACGAGCCCTACCGGCGCGCATTGATCGGCATGTACGCGCGCCTGGCCGCCACGCTCGAACTCTTCACCGGCACCGAGGCGCTGC
>JANYFX010000405.1 GCA_025359585.1 Rhizobacter sp.
CGAAGACGGTCGCGGTCGTGACCAGCAAATTCCCGTCGATCCAGTTCATGTCGGCCGGCGCGCGCGAGGTGCTGAAGAAGCGTGGCCTGACCGAAGTGCTGTTCCTCGAGTGGGATTTCGGCAATCGCGACTTCGGCCCGATCGCCAACCGCATCAAAGACGCCAAGCCCGACTTCGTCTGGGTGGGCGCGATCGGCCTCGACGGCAACCTGCTCCTCGACGCGATGAAGAAGATCGACTACGAGCCGCCGCAGCACTTCTATCTCTACCCCGCGCCCGGCCCGCTGGTCTCGTTGCCGGAGGCGAAGAACGCGCTGTCGGTGACGATCTTCGAAGACCAGCCGCCGTTCACGTCGAACACCGGCGCGGCCGAGTTCGTCAAGCTCTACCGCGAGCGCGCGACGAAGGCGGGGCTGACCGATCCTTCGGTCGAGACGCAGGCGGCAGCGTCGTACACCGCGTGGCAGATTCTCGAAGCCGGCGTCGTCGCGACCAAGAGCCTCGACGACAAGAAGATCGGCGAGTGGCTGAAGGCGAACAAGGTCGACACGTTGCAAGGCAAGCTGCGCTTCAACGGCACCGGCAACTTCGGCGACGACCTGATGCGCGTGAAGCAGGTGCAGAACGGCCACTGGGTCGTGGTCTGGCCGAAGGAAGTGACGGCTGGCGGCGCGAAGCTCCTGGCCCCCTGAGCATTTCTGCATGTCGGGTTTCACGCTGCCCAGCATCTCGTTGCTGTCGCAAAGCATCCTCTCGGGCGTCTTCGTCGGTGCGCTGTACGGTTTGATGGGCCTGGGCCTCAGCCTGAGCTGGGGCCTGCTCAAGCTCATCAACCTGGCGCACTTCGCGTTCGCGTTCCTGGCCGCCTACCTCTGCTACCAGATGGCGACGATGCACGTCGACCCGCTGCTGACGCTGTTCGTGATCGTTCCGGCCTTCTTCGCCATCGGCGCGGGCCTGCACTGGGTGATGGCGCGCTTCAAGGTCACGCCCTTCAATTCGCTGCTGCTGACCTTCGGGCTGATGGGCATCGTCGAAGCGATCATCCAGACGATCTGGACCGCCGACTTCCGCAAGCTCGAATCGAGCTACGGCGAACAGAAGTTCAAGGTCGCCGGCCTGTACGTGCCGGTGCCCGAACTGATCACGCTGGTGCTGGCGGTCGGCATCTCGCTCGCGGTGTGGGCGGTGCTGCGTTACTCCGACCTCGGCCGCGCGATGCGTGCCGCCGCCGAAGACGCGCCCATCGCGTCGGCTTTTGGCGTGAACCAGAAGCGCAACGCGCTGCTGCTGGCCGGCACCTGTGCCGCGCTCGCCAGCATCGCCGGCGTGTGCCTGGCGCTGAGCTTCACGCTCGCGCCTTCGCAGATGTACGCGTGGATCGGCGTCGTGTTCGCGGCCGTGATGCTGGGCGGCCTGGGCCGCGCACTCGGGCCGTTGATCGCGGGCACGGTGATCGGCGTCAGCGAAGCGATCACGATGGCCGTGACCGCGCCCTCGTGGGCGCCGATCGTCTCGTTCACGCTGCTGATCTTCATCCTCGTGCTGCGGCCCGGGAAGGCGGCATGAAACGCACGCCTTTGATCATCGTCGCCGCCGCCGTCGCGCTGGCCTTCGTGCCGCAACTCGGCCTGCCTGCCTTCTACGACTCGCTGCTGTACCTGATGCTGCACTGGATCGTGCTCGCGACCTCGTGGAACATCCTCTCGGGTTACACCGGCTACTTCTCGTTCGGCCACGGCGCATTCTTCGGCGCGGGCCTGTACACCACGAGCACATTGCTCGCACGCTACGAATGGCCGTTCCTGTGGACGCTCCCGGTGGCAGCCCTGGTGGCGGCCGCGCTCGGCGTGGCGCTCGGCGCGATCGTGTTCCGCGTCAAGGGCGTGCGCGGCGAACTGTTCGCGCTGCTCACCTTGGCGATCACCTTCGTGATCGGCACCATCGTCGTCAACACGCCGATCGACGGTGGCAACGGCGTGTCGCTCAGCGCGGTGCCGGTGCCCAGGATCGGGCCGACGCAGTCGTCCACCTTCTACCTGCTGGCGCTCGCCGCGGCGACGGTGACGATGCTGGTCGCGTGGGCCATCTTCGTGTCGAAGTTCGGCGCCGGCCTGTTCGCGATCCACGACGACGAAGACGCCGCCGAAGTGATGGGCGTGCCGACCTACCGCTACAAGCTGATGGCGCTTGCGATCTCGTGCGCGCTGGCCGGTGCGGCCGGCGGCATCCACGCGCTCTTCCTGTCGTACGTGACGGCGGGCGACGTGTTCACGATCACCGTGCCGCTCACGGTCGTATTGATGAGCGTGCTCGGGGGCACACGGCACTGGGCCGGCCCGGCGGTGGGTGCGGTCGCGATCACCGCGCTGCTCTACAGCTTCACCGCAGCCGACCACGCGATCGCCGGCAAGGCGATGATCGGCGTGGTGCTGATCGCAGCGATCCTGTTCATGCCCGACGGGATCCTGCTGCGGCTGCAGCGCGTGTTCAAACGCGCAGCCACGGTCGCGCCCGGTGCGGCCCACCCGCCGTCGACCTTGACCGCGCAGGCAGCGCCGGCTTCATCGCCGGCCGGCCGGGGCGACGTGCTTCTGCGTGTGCGCGGCCTGCAGAAATCGTTCAAGGGCGTGCGCGCGCTGGCCGGTGTCGACGTGGAGGTGCGGCGCGGCGTAATCCTCGGCCTGCTGGGACCGAACGGCTCGGGCAAGTCGACCTTCATCAATGTCGTCAGCGGCCACTACACACCCACCGCCGGCGAGATCGTGTTCGAAGGCCGCCACCTTGCCGGCCTGTCGGCACACCGCATCGCCAGTGCCGGCATTGCCCGCACGTATCAAATCCCGCGGCCGTTCCCGCGCATGAGCGTGCTCGACAACGTGGCGCTGGCGACGATGTTCGGCGGCGCAGTCAACGACCCCGCGGCCGCACGCAAACAGGCGATGACCTGGCTCGAATTCACCGGCCTGGTTGAGAAGGCGAACGCCCACCCCGACGACCTGAACCTGCACCAGCGCAAGTTCCTCGAACTCGCGCGTGCGCTCGCCTCGCGCCCGCGCCTGGTGCTGCTCGACGAAGTGTTGTGCGGCCTGACGCCGAGCGAGATCGACGATGCGGTGGCGCTGATCCGGCGCATCCGCGACCAGGGCTCGACCATCGTCTTCGTCGA
>JANYFX010000228.1 GCA_025359585.1 Rhizobacter sp.
CCCGTGCCGAGGGCGCGCTGCAGGCCGAAGCGCTCCTTGAGCACCACCGTGCCGATAACAGCCGCGAAGAGCACCGAGGTCTCTCGCAGCGCGGCAACAGAGGCAACGGGCGCGCGGGTCATCGCCCAGAGCGCAATGGCATAAGCGCCGATCGAGGCGCTGCCGCCCATGGCCGCGACCGGCCAGCGCTTGCGGGCATAGGCGACGATGGCGGCGCGGCCCTCGCGGGTTCGGCGCAACCACACGAGCGATGGGTAGGCGATGCCGTCGAGCACGAACAGCATCATCACGTAGCGCAGCGCGCCGTTGTCGTCGACCACGCTCGCGCGCACGCCTCGGCCGTCGACCACGGTGTAGAGCGCGATGATCACGGCGTTGGCGAACGCGAAAGCCAATGCCTTGCGGTGGTGCAATGCTTCGCCCGGGTGCGCCAGCCCGACGAGGCCGACGCCGACCGCGATGCCGACGATGCCCAGCCACGCGCCAGAAGATGGCACTTCACCGATCAGCGCACTGCTCGCCAACGCCACCAGCAGCGGCGCGAAGCCGCGCATGATCGGGTACGTCAGGCCGAGTTCACCATGCCGGTAAGCGCCGACGAGCGCGATGTAGTAGCCGATGTGGATCACCAGCGAGGCCGCGATGTAGGGCCACGCGCCGGCCGGTGGCGGGCCGACCCACAGCATGATCGGCAGAGCGACCAGCGCGCCGAGAAAGTGGACGAGTGCGGTGTCGACGGCCTTGTCGTTTCCCGACTTGATCAGCGCATTCCACGAGGCGTGAAGCATCGCGCCGCAAAGCACGGCCAGCACGACCGGCCAGGTCAGGCTCATGCCGTCAGCGGGATCGTCGCTTGCAAGCTGCAGCGTTCCGCGCGCTTCAGAAAGTGCGCGAGCGAGGGCGTGTGCAGATCGGCCTGTTTGGCCAGGTCGTCCCACTGCCGCAGCACCACCGCGTCACGCGCGCCGCTCTGGTTCAGGAACGCGGCCGCCTGCTCGGCGCCGAACACGCCACCCTGCAGCGCGAGGCTGCGCTTCGAGTCTTCGGACAAGCGCTCGAAATAGTCGGGGTTGGCCTGGCACAGGTAACGTTTCGCATCGACGTGCAGCTTGATCGCGTCGAGCACCGCATCGGGGAACAGGCCGCGCAGAAAGGGCAGGGCGTAGTACTGGTGTGTGTCGTCGATGCCACGCGCCGACGGTGTTTCGCCCTGGTCGTTGAGCAGGTGGCCCAGGTCGTGCAGCAGGCAGGCGGTGACGAGCGCGTCGTCTGCGCCCGAGGCTTCGGCGAGGTGGGCGGTCTGCAAGGCGTGCTGCAATTGCGTGACGGGCTCGCCGCTGTATTGGCTCGCGCCGTGCCGCGCGAAGAGCAGTTCGATGTCGGACAGGGTCAACATGGTCGGCGCCGCATCAGTTGCCGGGATCGTCCGGCAACAGGGAAACCAGCTGCGAGTTGCGAATGCGGGTCTTGCGCAGGGCCCCGGCCGATTCCAGGATCGGATACGCGATCGAGCAGATGTGCGAGTTGATGCGTTTGAGTTCGCTGATCAGGTCGAGGTGCAGCGAGCTGGTCTCGATGCTCTGCGCGGTGTTGTCTTGCAGCCGCGCGATGTGCGAGGCGGCGTACTCGTGCTCGAGGTCGCGAAAGCGCGCCTTCTCTTCGAGCAGCTTCTTCGCGTCGCGCACGTGGCCGTCGAGGAACACGCTCATGCCCAGGCGCAGGTTCGAGGTGAGCCGCTCGTGCAGGTGGCAGATCTCGGCCATGCCGGCATCGGAAAAGCTGCGGTTCTTGCGGATCTTCTTGTCTTCGATGTCTTGTAGAACGCGCTCGATGATGTCGCCGATCTGCTCCATGTTGATCGTGAACGAGACGATGTCGGTCCAGCGTTTGCCCTCGCGTTCGCTCAGCGCTTCGCGCGAGATCTGGGTCAGGTAGAACTTGATGGCCGAGTAGAGCTCGTCGACGGTGTCGTCCATCTTGCGCAGCTGGTCGGCCAGCGCCAGGTCGTTGTGGCGCAGCACCGGCAGGATGCCGCGCAGCATGGTCTCGACCACGTCGGCCTGGTGCAGCGCTTCGCGCGCCGCGCAGCTGATGGCGAGCGACGGCGTGGCCAGCGCCAGCGGATCGAGGTGGCGCGGCCGGGCCATGTTGGCGGCGAGCGTCGGTTCTTTCAGGAAGCGCTCGACGGTGCGGCCCACCAGGCCGGTGAAGCTGATGAAGAGCCCGGCCAGCACGAGGTTGAAGACGAGGTGGAAAAAGACGATCTGCTGGTGAATGTCGGGCACGAGTTGCTGCAGCATCACATGCGCCTGCGGCAGCAGCGCAATGGCACCGAGCGCGCCGAGCGTCTTGAAGATCAGGTTGCCGAGCGGCAGACGCCGCACCTGCGGCGACGATCCGCTGGTGGCCAGCATCGCGAGCACGCCGCTGCCGAGGTTGGCGCCGAGCACGAGGCCGAGCGCCACAGGCACCGGCAGCAAACCCGACGACGCGAGCGTGGCGGTCAGCAGCACGATCGCGAGGCTCGAGTACGAGAGCACGGTCAGCACGGCGCCGACGATGATGTCGAGCAATACGTCGTTCGGAAGTGCGACGAGCAGGGCTCGCACCGCCGGTGATTCGGTCAGCGGTTTGGTGGCGCCGACGATCAGTTGCAGCGCGAGCGTGATGAGTCCCAGGCCGATCAATACCCGCCCGATGCGGCCAGCCATCGTGTCTTGCCGTGAGATGAACAGCAACACGCCGACGAAGATCAGCAGCGGCGACAGCCAAGACAGGTCGAACGAGAACACCACCGCCATCAACGCGGTACCGACATCGGCGCCGAGAATCACTGCGAGCGCTGCGCCGGTCGTCACCAGCCCCTTGCCGACGAACGAGGCCACGATCAGGCAGGTGGCCGTGCTCGACTGCACGATGGTCGTGACCCCCATGCCGGCGACCATCGCGGTGGCGCGGTTCGAGAAGCTCTTGGCGAGCACGCCGCGCAGGCTTTCGCCGAAGACCCGCAACACGCCGGTGCGCACGATGTGCGTGCCCCAGACGAGCAGGGCGATGGCGGCGAGCAGATTGAGAAGATGAAGCATGGGTACGGATCAGGCCCAGGGCAGGGAATAGGTCTTGATGTTGGTGAAACTTTTCATGGCCTCTTGTACGCCTTCCTTGTAACCCAGGCCCGAGTCCTTGATACCGCCGAAGGGTGTGAGTTCGAGTCGGTAGCCCGGCACCTCGCGCACGTTGACCGTGCCCACCTGCAGTTCGGCGACGAAGCGGCTGATGTAGTCGAGCCGGTTGGTGCACACGGCCGACGACAAACCGTAGGCCGTGCCGTTCGAGATGTGGATCGCTTCTTCGATGCTGGCGAAGCGGATGATCGGCGAGACCGGGCCGAAGGTCTCTTCGCGGGCCACCGTCATATCGGGCGTGACCCGATCGATCACGGTGGGTGCATACAGCGCGCCGTCGCGCTGGTTTCCAACCAGGAGTCGCGCACCTTGCGCCACCGCTTCGTTGACACGCGCTTCGAAGGAGCGCGCAGCGGCTTCGTCGATCACGGTGCCCATTTCGAGCTTCGCATCGCTCGGGTCGCCGAAGCTCCAGGCGCGGGTCTTCTCGACCACCATCTCGGTGAAACGCGCAGCGACCGCTTCATGCACCAGCAGCCGTTTGACCGCTGTGCAGCGCTGCCCCGAGTTCTTGTACGAGCCTTGCACCGCGAGCGTGGAAGCTTCGTCGAGGTCGGCGTCGTCCATCACGATGATCGGGTCGTTGCCACCGAGCTCCAGCACCATGCGGCGGTAACCGGCTTTCGACGCGATGTATTTGCCGATCGCCACACCGCCGGTGAAGGTGACGAGACCCACGTGTTCGTTCGTGATCAACTCGTCGGCGATCTCGCGCGGGTCACCGGTCACGATCGAGAGCATCTCGGGCGGCAGGCCGGACTCGTACAGCAGGTCGGCGAACAGCAGGGCCGAGAGTGGCACTTTTTCCGACGGCTTGAGCACCATGCGGTTGTTGGTGGCGACGCTGGGCACCACCTTGTGCGCCACCTGGTTCATCGGGTGGTTGAAGGGTGTGATCGCGGTGATCACGCCGAGCAGGGGGTCGCGCTGTGTGTAG
>JANYFX010000411.1 GCA_025359585.1 Rhizobacter sp.
CGAGAGCGATTTCCAGAAGATCAAGCTGCGCCAGCGCGTGGCGGTCAACATGGACAACCGCAGCATCCGCACGACGATGGCGGGCACCGAGACCGCCATGCCGGTGGCGATCGCCCCCACCGGCCTGACCGGCATGCAGCATGCCGATGGCGCAGCTTGATCTTCTGGAAATCGCTCTCGTTGTCGCGGTAGGTGCCTTCGGTGTACGAGCCTGAATCGGCGTAGTCGTAGAACATGCGCGGCACGCGCTTTTCAGCGAGCACGCGCAGGTCTTCTATGCAGGTGATGACGGGCATCGCGGTGTCTCCGGGTGAATGTGACTTCGTTGCCCGGGATGCTAACGGCTGCGCCGCCCTGAAACTGGATCGGCTCAGCTGCGGCGCCGTCTCGGTGTGAAGTTCAGTTGCAGCGGCGCCTTGAGCGGCGTGGCCGTGACTTGCAGGCGCTGCACCGGCTGATCCTGCAATTGGTCGGGGTGCCACACAGTCAGCTCGGCGACGCCGTCGGGCACACCGTCGATGCTGGCCAGGCCATTGGCGTCGGTCTTGCCGAACCACGGCGTGCCGCTCACGTAGACCTGGCCGCGCATCGACGCGTGGATGTGGCAACCCAGGCCGATCGCGCCGGCGCTGTCGACCTTCACGTCGGCGCTCGACGCGCCGCTGCGCTTGCGTGTCGCCGCGGGCGACTTGTACTCGTCGTTCGGCGAGGTGGCCGCACCCTCGGCCGCGTCGAGCCGCAGCTCGAAGTTCTTCACCGCGGGCGTGTTGCCGAGCGGGCCGCTCGGCGTGGAGCGCACATGATGGTCATACGCGTCGCGGTTGACGAAGCGCAGCGTGCTGCCGGCCGGCACCTCGCTGAGGACTGGCACGAAGCGCAGGCCCTCCTGGGCGATCACCACCGGAGCGGCGGCAGGCTGCACGGCGATCTTGTTGGCCGCGTCGATCAGCACCACCGCGTCGGCCACGGGCTTGCCGTCCTTGTCGGTCACCAGCACCTGCACGGTGCCGGCCTGGGCCACGCCGAGCAAGGCACCGAGCGCGAGGGTCAGCAGGGTTTTTTTCATCGGTGCGTCCTGTTCGGTCGAACCCCGTTTCAGGGCGTGTTGATGATCTCACGGTGCATCGGCGCGAGCCTGGCGAGCAGCTTGTTCTGCGTGCCGAAGCCGATGCCTTGCGCGTCCATGCTCTGTTGCAGCACTTCGACCAGCGCGTTGAAGTCACCCTTGGTCACGTCCATGCCGGAGTGGGCCATTTTCATGTCGGGGCCCTTGCGCTTGCACGGGCCGCCGGAGACTTCGCAGAACTGCGTGACGAGTTCTTCCTTGACGTGTTTGTGGTCCACGTCCTTGAAGAACGGGCCCATGCGCTTGTCGGCGAGCAGGCGGGTCATGAAGTCGTCCATCAGCGTCACGAGGCCGCTCTGGCCGCCGAGCTGCTGGTACAGCGTGTCGTCGGTGGTCTGTGCCGCCGCAGGCTGGGCGAAAGCGGCGCTGGCCGCGAGCACCGCACCGAGGAAGGCCGCGCGGGCCGAAGTGTTGAATCGCATCGGGGTGTCCTTGAAGTCGGTGCGTCAGAACGCGAGCTGGGCCGAAACGTAGCCGCCGGTCTGGCGGGTGTGGCCGACGATGTTGCCGAGGGCTACATACGCGGCCGTGATCGACACGTTCTTGGTCGGCGCCCAGGCGAGGAACAGGTCTTTCCAGGCCTGCTCTTCGAAGGCCGCACCAGCGAAGGCCAGGTTGTTCGGCTTGAACCGGTACTCGGCGCCGATCGCGATGTTCTTGCTGAGCAGGTAAGCGAGCGAGAACTCGGGCTTGATGCTGTAGCTGCTCTTGTCGGCCGAGCCGAAGCCGAGCAGGCCGTTCTGGTTCGCCTTGGTCGCGCGCAGGGTGCCGTTGACCAGAATGCCCTGCGCGAGGAAGAGCTTGGTCGCGCTGATGTAGAGGTCGACGCCGTTGCGCTTGGCCGAGACCGAGTCGAGCACGCCACCCACGGCTGGGCCGGGATCGACGCGCTTGAACTCGGCGCCGACCGCGATCTGCGGCATCAGCGTGTCGCTGTCGAGCACCGCGTCGCCGGCCACGCGGGCCTTGATGCCGACGATGTCGAGCTTGAGCGTGGTGTCGGGCACGACCACGCTGGCGTTGAACTCCTGGCGCGCGAGAGAAAGCTCGAAGCGGTCCATCACGCCGATGGCGGCGCCGACCACGCTCAGTGCGTAGTCCTGGGTCTTGGTTCGGGTGATGAACGCGGTGCCACCGATCTCGCCTTCGGTCGCATAACTGCCGGTCACGGCCCACGGCGTGAGGCCGCCGCCGGCAGCGCCGTCGATGCTGCTCACGCCGCCGGTCAGCAGCAGCTTGCTGCTGCCCAGGCTCATCGCAGGGCGGGGTTCGGGTGCGGCCGCAGGTGCCGTGCTCTGGGCCTGTGCGGCGGCGGCGCACAGCAACAGCGGCACGGTGTGACAGGCAATACGAAGTGGCGTCATGTCGATGAAGAAGAGGTTGGGAAAAAGGGTGGACGCGAGAGCGCGTCGGGGGTTCCCATCTTGCCGCGCAGGCTGCACCCGGAACGCGTCGTGACCGGCCGGTTCCGTGAATGAGTCACACCCGAGGCGCGCGACGCGGCGAAGCGTTGTGTTCAGGTGTCGAACAGCGGCAGGCTGTAATGGCCCCGAGGCTCTTCCACCGTGTGCGTTTCGGCGGGTTGCGCAGGCATGTCGGTTGCGGCCGTTGATGCCGGCGCGACCAGATCGCTCAGCTTCGCCAGCGCCCCGGCGCGCACCCCCAGCAGGCGCAGGCGGCGCGACAGGTCGACGCGCTTCAGGCACTCGCCGGCGGCGCGCCGGATCGTGGCCGCGTCGAGCGTGTGGGCCGGCAGGCTCAGGTCGCGTGTGACCGACTTGAAGTCGTCGAAGCGCAGCTTGATGCCGATGGTCTTGCTGGCGTAACCCTTGCGCGCCAGGTCGCCGGCGAGCTGGACGCACAGCTCGGTGAAGATGGCGCCGAGCTCGGCCCGGTCGCGCACCGCGTGCAGGTCACGCTC
>JANYFX010000413.1 GCA_025359585.1 Rhizobacter sp.
CGAGAGCGATTTCCAGAAGATCAAGCTGCGCCAGCGCGTGGCGGTCAACATGGACAACCGCAGCATCCGCACGACGATGGCGGGCACCGAGACCGCCATGCCGGTGGCGATCGCCCCCACCGGCCTGACCGGCATGCAGCACGCCGATGGCGAGATGCTGGGCGCGATCGCGGCGAAGAAGTTCGGCATCCCGTTCACGCTCTCGACCATGAGCATCTGCTCGATCGAAGACATCGCAGCCGCCACAAAAGCGCCGTTCTGGTTCCAGCTCTACTGGATGCGGGACCGCGACTTCATGGAGCGCCTGATGGACCGCGCCAAGGCCGCGAACTGCAGCGCGCTGGTGTTGACACTCGACCTGCAGGTGATGGGCCAGCGCCACAAGGACATCAAGAACGGCATGACGGCGCCACCCAAACCGACACTCGCGAACATCCTCAACCTGATGACCAAGCCGCGCTGGTGCCTGGGCATGGCGATGACCAAACGCCACGGCTTCGGCAACCTGATCGGCCACGCGAAGGGCGTGAGCGACATGACGTCGCTGAGCACCTGGACGCGCGAGCAGTTCGACCCCAAGCTCGACTGGAACGACGTCGAGTGGATCAAGAAGCGCTGGGGCGGCAAGCTGATCCTGAAAGGCATCATGGACGAAGAAGACGCGCGCCTGGCGGCCGAGAGCGGCGCCGACGCGCTGGTGGTCTCGAACCACGGCGGACGCCAGCTCGACGGTGCGCCTTCGTCGATCGCCGCGCTGCCGCAGATTTCGCAGGCCGTGGGCAAGATGATCGAGGTCTGGATGGACGGCGGCATCCGCTCCGGGCAAGACGTGCTCAAGGCCGTGGCGCTGGGCGCACGCGGCACGATGATCGGGCGCTCGTTCCTCTACGGGCTGGGCGCGATGGGCGAGGCCGGCGTGAGCAAGGCGCTCGAGATCATCGCCAAGGAACTCGACGTGACGATGGCCTTCTGCGGCCACACGAATATCCACGAGGTCGACCGCAGGATCCTGCTGCCGGGCAGCATTCCGGGCTGAACCAGCGGGCGCGGTGCGCGCCGGCAAGTTGGGGGTTGCGGGCGCCGCGCCGGGGACTAAGCTTCGCTGAAGCAGTCTTCGCGGAGGCTCGTTTGACACTCCAGCAACACCACTCCCTCAAGGTCTGGCACCGTCGCCACTGGCGCGATCACCCGGTCGAGAAGAACACCTGGGACACGATCCTCACGCTCTGGATGTGCGGTTGGGTCGGCCTGCCTGCCGCGCTGCTGATCGGGATGCCCTGGGCCGAAGCAGCCAGTCTCGCCGTGCTGTTCCTGCCCGGCCTCTACGTGGCGCTGCGCATCCGGCTGCACCGCCGCGGGCGGCTGCGCTGCGACTGGATCACTGCTTTGCGCTGAAGGTGTCGCACTGCTTCACGTCGCCGCTCTCGTAGCCGCGCTTGAACCAGCCGACCCGCTGCGCGCTCGTGCCGTGCGTGAAGCTCTCGGGCACGACTTGGCCCTGCGAGCGGCGCTGCAGCGTGTCGTCGCCGATCTGCGTGGCGGCGTTCAGCGCCGATTCGATGTCGCCCTGCTCCAGCCATTGCTTGCTCTGTTGCGAGTCGTGCGCCCAGATGCCGGCGAAACAATCGGCCTGCAATTCGACCCGCACGCTCAGCGCGTTCTGCTGCGCCTGGCTGACCTTGCCACGCATGGCGTCGACCTTGCCGGTGATGCCCATCAGGTCCTGCACATGGTGGCCGACCTCGTGCGCGATCACGTAGGCCTGGGCGAACTGGCCGGTTGCGCCGAGCTGGGTGCGCATGGTCTCGAAAAAGCGCAGGTCGATGTAGACCTTCTGGTCGCCGGGACAGTAGAACGGCCCCATCGCAGACTGGCCCTGGCCGCAGGCGGTTGGGTAAGAGCCGCTGAAGATCGACAGCTTGGGCGTCTGGTAGGTGGCACCCATGCGCTTGAACTGGGCCTGCCACACGTCTTCGGTGTTGGCCAGCACGACCGAGACGAACTGGGCCTGCTTGTCGCCTGCCGGAGGTTTGGCACCAGGCGCCTGCGGCTGCGACTGTTGGATCGGTGAACCGCCCCCGCCGCCGAGCACACCCAGAATCGTCAGCGGGTTGATGCCGAAGATCCAGCCGCCCACCAGCGCAATGGCGATCGTGCCCAGACCGATGCCACGCCCGCCACCGAAGCTGAAACCACCGCCGCCACCGCCCCCACTGCTGCCGCGCACGTCTTCGACGTTCTCGCTCTCACGGTTGCCTTCCCACTTCATTGCGTACTCCTTGGGTTCTAGGCTTTTGGCAGCGTGACACCACGCTGGCCCTGGTACTTGCCGCCTCGGTCCTTATAACTCGTCTCGCAGACTTCATCGCTCTCGAAGAACAGCACCTGCGCGCAACCCTCGCCGGCGTAGATCTTGGCGGGCAGCGGCGTGGTGTTGCTGAATTCGAGCGTCACATAACCTTCCCACTCGGGCTCGAAGGGTGTGACGTTGACGATGATGCCGCAGCGCGCGTAGGTGCTCTTGCCCAGGCAGATCGTCAGCACGTTGCGCGGAATGCGGAAGTACTCGAGCGTGCGCGCCAGTGCGAAGCTGTTGGGCGGGATCACACAGACATCGGCGTTGATGTCGACGAAGCTCTTCTCGTCGAAGTTCTTCGGATCGACGACCGTGCTGTAGATGTTGGTGAACACCTTGAATTCCGGGGCACAGCGAATGTCGTAGCCATAGCTGCTGGTGCCGTAGCTGACGATCTTCTGGCCTTCGGCGTTGTGCCGCACCTGGCCCGGCTCGAAGGGCTCGATCATGCCGGTCTGCTCGACCATGCGGCGGATCCACTTGTCGCTCTTGATGCTCATGTGCTGCGGGCCTCGGGATAAGTTGTGCGATTGTAGGGAGCGCCCGTGAGAAGCCCTGTTGAAACCAGCCGTTTCCGTGTGGCGCCCGTGGCCCGATTGGCCTACCATTTGTGTCAGTTCGACCCTGGAGACACCCATGCGCGCCGCCACCGACCTGCTGAGCCAATACGCCGAGTACCACCGCGACCGCCGCAACATCGTCAGCCATTTCATCGGCGTGCCGATGATCGTGTTCGCCGTCGGTGTGTTGCTGGCCCGGCCGGCATTCGCCTTCCGCGGCCTGGCGCTCAGCCCGGCGTGGCTGGCGTTCGGACTGGCTGCAGCCTGGTATTTGTCGCGTGGCAACCTCGTGCTGGGCTTGGCCGTCAGCGCGGTCGTCGGCACGCTGATGTTGATGGCGCACCAGGTGGCCTACGGCAGCTTCGCAGCATGGCTGGCCTGGGGCGTGGGCATGTTCGTGGTCGGCTGGCTGATCCAGTTCGTCGGCCACTGGTACGAAGGCAAGAAACCGGCCTTCGTCGACGACATCGTCGGCCTGCTGGTCGGGCCGATGTTCGTGGTGGCCGAATTGATGTTCATGCTCGGCTGGAACCGCCCGCTGCTCGCCGAGATCGAGCGCCGCGCCGGGCCGACGGTGCTGCGCGACCTGGCGCGCATCGCCTGAGCTATTCCCGCGCCGGCTCCGGCTGCGCGTCGAAACGCTCGAAGCCGCAGTAGTGGATGAAGTGCCGGTTGGTGGCGCGCCCGAACAGCGCCAGGCCCAGTTGCACCGCCACCTCATGACCCATCTGCGTGACGCCGCTGCGTGACACGATGATCGGCACGCCCATCTGGGCCGACTTGATCACCATCTCGCTCGTCAGGCGGCCGGTCGTGTAGAAGATCTTGTCTTCGCCACTCAGGCCGTTCAACCACATCCAGCCGGCGATGGTGTCGATGGCGTTGTGCCGGCCCACGTCTTCGACGAAGGTGAGCAGCTCGCCCTGCCGGAACAAGGCGCAGCCGTGAACCGAGCCCGCCGACTTGTACGTGCTCTCCTGCTTGCGGATCGCGTCGAGGAGCCGGTACAGCTCCCGTTGTGCGAGACGCGCCGAGGGCTCGCCGCTGGCCGGCAGGCGAATCGAATCGACGGCGCCCATCAGGTCGCCGAAGACGGTGCCTTGGCCGCAGCCGGTCGTGACGACTCGCTTGGCGGTCTTCTCGTCGAAGCGCTCGATGCCGGCGCGGGTCTTGACCGCGGCGGCGGCGACATCCCAGTCGACGG
>JANYFX010000266.1 GCA_025359585.1 Rhizobacter sp.
CCGTCGAGTTCGGCAAGCAGTACCGCACGCTCGGCCTGGACATGTCGGCCGAGAAAGTCGCTGCCTACCAGCGTTTCGTCGACCCTACCGGTGAAGTCAGCGGCGACGAGTTGCGCGCCGCCAAACAACTGAGCTGCGGTACCGATCCGAGCGCGCTCGCTCAGGCCGATTTCATCGTCGTGGCAGTGCCCACGCCGGTGGACGATGCCCACCGCCCCGACTTCACGCCGCTGGTGAAAAGCTCGGAGTCGGTCGGCAAGCACATCAAGCGCGGCGCGACCGTGGTGTACGAATCCACGGTCTACCCGGGTGCCACCGAAGAGGTCTGCATACCGATCATCGAGCGGCTTTCGGGCCTGAAATGGAAGCAGGACTTCTTCGTCGGCTACAGCCCCGAGCGCATCAACCCGGGCGACAAGGAACGCACGGTCACGAAGATCAAGAAGGTCGTTGCCGGCGACACGCCCGAGACGCTGGCACTGGTCGAGAAGATGTATGGCTCGATCATCACGGCCGGTGTCTACCCGGCCAGCAGCATCATGGTGGCCGAGGCCGCCAAGGTGATCGAAAACACCCAGCGCGACCTGAACATCGCGCTGATGAACGAGTTGGCGATCATCTTCCACAAGATCGGCATCGACACCACCGAAGTGCTCGAAGCCGCCGGCAGCAAGTGGAACTTCCTGCCGTTCCGGCCGGGCCTGGTCGGCGGCCATTGCATCGGCGTCGACCCGTACTACCTGACGCACAAGGCCGAGATGCTCGGCCACCATCCGCAGGTGATCCTGGCCGGCCGGCGCATCAACGACAGCATGGGCAAGTACATCGCCGAGCAGACCATCAAGGAGATGATCGCGAACAACCTGCCGGTGAAGGGCGCCGACATCATCGTGCTCGGCCTGACCTTCAAGGAAAACTGCCCCGACCTGCGAAACAGCAAGGTGATCGACGTGATCCGCGAGCTGCAGAGTTATGGTGCCAACGTGCACGTGCACGACCCGCTCGCCGCATCCGCCGAAGCCGAGCACGAGTACGGCGTCACGCTCAAGAGCTTGAAAGACATGCCCAGGGCGCAGGCCATCGTCGCTGCCGTGGCGCACCGCGAGTACAAGGACCTGCCCATGAACGAAGTGGCCGCCATGGCGGTGCCCGGTGCCGTGTTCGTCGACGTGAAAGCGAGCTTCGACGCCAGCGCCGTCAGCGCCGCCGGCCTGCGCCTGTGGCGTCTTTGAGCCGATGACCGCCTTCACCGATCTGCAACAGCGGCTGCGCAGCGAGCGCCACACCTGGCTCGTGACCGGTGTGGCCGGCTTCATCGGCTCGAACCTTCTCGAAGCCCTGCTCAAGCTCGACCAGCAGGTGGTGGGCCTGGACAACTTTGCCACCGGCCACCAGCGCAACCTCGATGAAGTGCGCTCCCTCGTTTCGGCCGATCAGTGGGCGCGCTTCCGCTTCGTACAAGGCGACATTCGCGAGCCCGGCGACTGCAAGACGGCGTGCCACGGCGTGGACTATGTGCTGCACCAGGCAGCGCTCGGCAGCGTGCCGCGCTCGCTGGCCGACCCGGTGCTCACCAACAGCGCCAACATCACCGGTTTTCTGAACATGATCGTGGCCGCGCGCGACGCTGGCGCGCGACGTTTCGTGTACGCGGCTTCGAGCTCCACTTACGGGGATCACCCGGCCTTGCCGAAGGTCGAAGACACCATCGGCCGGCCACTCTCACCCTACGCCGTCACCAAGCTGGTCAACGAGCTCTATGCCGATGTGTTCGCGCGCAACTACGGTTTCGACTCCATCGGCCTGCGTTACTTCAACGTCTTCGGCCCCCGCCAGGATCCCGAAGGGGCCTATGCCGCCGTGATCCCGAAGTGGATCGCCTCGATGTTGCGCAACGAGCCCGTGTTCATCAACGGCGACGGCGAAACGAGCCGCGATTTCTGCTTCATCGACAACGTGGTTCAGGCCAACCTGCTGGCGGCGCTGGCGAGCAACACCGATGCCGTCAACCAGATCTACAACGTCGCTGTCGGTGACCGCACTTCGCTGAACGAACTCTACGAGATGCTGCGCTCGAGCCTGGTCCAGCGCTGCGCGTACCTGCGGGACGCCGTGCCCGTCAGGCGCGACTTCCGCCAAGGCGACGTGCGGCATTCGCTGGCCGACATCGGCAAGGCCCGGCAGCGGCTGGGATACGCGCCGGCCTACCGCGCCGAGGAAGGTCTGGCACTCTCGATGGCGTGGTACATCGCCAACCTGGGCCTGGACGCTTCGCCCTGAAGCCCCGGGGCCTTCCGCGGGCCGATGCCGCGGGGCGTGGATAATCGACGCCCACGGCAGTTGAACCGAACCGGCTTGCTGCTTCGAAGCTGCGGGCTCGTACCGCATCGAAACATCGCGTGAGTTCGGCGCTGTGGCTCGTGGCGCCAACACCCGCCCGACAGCGGCGCACTGAATTCAGCACCTTACTCACCCCAGCATGGCAATTCAGATTCAACCCGTGATCATGGCCGGCGGCTCCGGCACCCGGTTGTGGCCACTTTCGCGGGCGCAATTCCCCAAGCAGTTCCTGGTGCTGTCGGGCACGACCAGCCTGTTCCAGCAGGCCGCCATGCGCTTGCAGGCCCTGGCCACAACCGACATCGGCGTCGCCCAACCGATCGTGGTCGGCAACGACGAACACCGCTTTCTGGTGCTCGAACAACTGCGCGAGATCAAGCTGGCCGGTGCTTCGCTGCTGCTGGAGCCGGTGGGGCGCAACACGGCGCCCGCCATGACCCTGGCGGCCCTTCAAGCGCTCGAAGGTGGCAACGACCCGGTGCTGGTGGTGTCGCCAGCGGACCAGACCGTGACCGATGCGCCCGCGTTCTCGAAGGCCCTGCAGCAAGCCGTGCGGCGCGCCGCCGAGGGGTCGGTGCTGATCCTGGGTGTTGCGCCTTTGTCGCCGGAAACCGGCTTCGGATACATCCGCACCAGCGAAGCCAGCGGCGGCATGGCGGTGTCCCAGTTCGTCGAGAAACCCGACCTCGCTACCGCGCAGGCCTACGTGGCCGCCGGCAACTACTTCTGGAACAGCGGCATCTTCGTGCTCAAGGCCTCGGTCTGGCTTGAAGCGCTCGAACAGTTCCGACCCGACATCCTGCTGGCCACGCGCAAGGCCTGGGCGGTGCGCCAGACCGACGCCAGCTTCGTTCGCCCCGGCCGCGCCGAGTTCGAAGCCGTGCCGAGCGAATCGGTCGACTACGCGGTGATGGAAAAGTGCCCCGGCAGCTCGGTGGCGATCGGCATGGAGGCGCTCGACGCCGGCTGGTCCGACCTGGGTGCATGGGACGCCGTCTGGCAGGTCAGCGACAAAGACGCCGACGGCAACGGCAGCGTCGGTGACGTGCTCATGCACGACAGCCGCAACACGCTCGTGCATGCAGCGAGCCGCTTGGTCAGCGTGGTCGGGCTCGACAACGTGGTCGTCGTGGAAACCGCGGACGCGGTTCTAGTGATCGACCGCGGCCGCAGCCAGGACGTGAAGAAGATCGTCGGCTCGCTGGAGGCCCAGGGCCGCACCGAACAGAACCTGCACCGCCAGGTGAACCGCCCCTGGGGCTGGTACGACAGCATCGACGCCGGCGCGCGCTTTCAGGTCAAGCGCATCATGGTCAAGCCCGGCGCATCCTTGAGCCTGCAGATGCACCACCACCGCGCCGAACACTGGATCGTGGTCTCGGGCACGGCCGAAGTGACCAAGGGCGACAAGGTCATCATGCTGACCGAAAATCAGAGCACCTATATTCCGCTCGGCACGACCCACCGCCTCTCGAACCCCGGCAAGGTGCCGCTCGAGATCATCGAAGTGCAGTCGGGCTCCTACCTGGGTGAAGACGACATCGTGCGCTTCGAAGACACGTACGGAAGAAAATGACGCGGCACAAGCCCAGCAGCGTCGAACTCAAGGCTCACGACCCTTCATGACACCCACCCGTTTCAGTCCCCCGCATCTTGTGCTGTCGCTGTGCCTCTCGCTGGGTGCGATGGCCTCTTCGATGGCCGCCGAAGACACGCCGAACGGCGGCAACTCGTTCAGCACCCCGAGCTATCCGTCCGGGCTGGCTCCGAAAGCCGGAACCCAGGCGCCAGCAGGAACCCAGGGCGAGGCCGCCGTCCCGCGCTCGTTGCAGAACCTGAACGCCGCCGATCAGGCTGCACGCCAAGGCACGCCAGGCGCCAACGCGCTCGACGCACCGCCGCGCCGCGCCGACCTGCCGCCGCCGAAGCCCGGCGAATTCCAGAAGTTCGTCGAAGCCGCCACCGGGCGCCTGCTGCCTTTGTTCGGCAACAGCTTCTTCACCGAAAACGCCGACTCGTTTTCGCCGGTCGACAACGTGCCGGTTTCGGCCGACTACACGGTCGGCCCGGGCGACGAGATCATGCTGCGCGCGTGGGGCTCGATCGACGTCGACTACCGAACCAAGGTCGACCGCAACGGCCTGCTGAGCCTGCCCAAGATCGGCAGCTTTAACGTGGCGGGTGTCAAAGCCTCGGAGCTTGAAAAACACCTGCGCGCGCAGATCGGCCGGCTCTACAACAACTTCAACCTGAGCGTCTCGCTCGGCCAATTGCGCGGCGTGAAAGTGTTCGTCGTCGGCCCCGCGCGCCGGCCCGGCGTGTTCACACTCGCGAGCCAGTCGACCATGTTGTCGGCCATCGTGTTGGCCGGCGGCCCGGCGGCCAACGGGTCGATGCGCAAGGTGCTGCTGCGCCGCGATGGCCGCGTGGTGTCGGAGCTCGACATCTACGAGTTTCTGGTTCAGGGCGACAAGTCGAAAGACATCCAGCTCGCGGCCGGTGACGTGGTCGTGTTCCAGGCCGCAGGCGCGCGCGTGGCGCTCAACGGTGCGCTCGACACCCCGGCGATCTACGAACTCAAGGCGCCTCAGGAGCCGGTTCGCGAAGTGCTGCGCTACGCGGGTGGCACCCCGCTGCTGGCCAACCCGAACCGGGCCCAGCTCGAACGCATCGACGCCGAGCAGCCCAAGGCCGCACGTTTTGTCGAGACCTTCAAGCTCGACGGCAACGGCCTGCAAAAGCCGCTGCGCGATGGCGATGTGCTCACCCTGCTGGCGATCTCGCCGCAGTTCGCCAACGCGGTCACGCTGCGCGGCCATGTGGCCCAGCCGCTGCGTTACCCATTCACGCCAGGCATGCACATTCGCGACCTGATCCCCGACCGCGACGCGCTGATCTCGCCCGACTTCTATCGGCGCAAGAACCTGCTCGTGCAGGTGCTGGAAGAGGACGAAGACCTGCGCGGCGATGCGGGCACTGGCCCGGCCATGGCGGGCGGTACCAACCCACAAACGTCAGTGAATCAGAACGACACGGCGGTCAACAACACCGCCTTGTCCCGCAGCCGCGCCGAACGGGTGCGCCGCAAAGAAGACCGTGTCGTGGTCGAGGCTTCCAAGAAGGCACCGACTGCGCTCTTCGACGCACTCAACTGGGACTACGCCGTGATCGAGCGGCTCAACCCACAAGACCTCAGCACCCGGGTGATCCCGTTCAACCTGGGCAAGGCGGTGCTGCAAGGCGACGACGCCAGCAACATCGAACTGATGAGCGGCGACGTGGTCACCGTCTACAGCCAGAAAGATATCCGCGTCCCGGTCGCCCGGCAAACGCGTCTGGTTTCGCTCGAGGGCGAAATCAACGCTCCAGGCGTGTACCAACTGCAGCCGGGCGAAACCCTGCGCGGCCTGATTCAGC
>JANYFX010000443.1 GCA_025359585.1 Rhizobacter sp.
GTCGGCTACTTCACGCCGATTCAATCGCTCGCGACCGAAGTCTTCGGTGCCAGCGGTTTTGCGCTCGGCCCGTGGGAGACCTTCTGGGTGCTGTTCTACGGCTTCGCGACCTACGGCAACGCGGGCTACATGCGCGAGCAGGTCTGCAAGTACATGTGCCCGTACGCGCGCTTCCAGAGCGCGATGTTCGACAAGGACACGATGATCGTCAGCTACGACACCGGCCGCGGCGAGCCGCGCGGTGACGGCCGCGCTCTTCATCGCATGAGTCAGGCCACCCGCGCCCGCGGCGTGGCGCCGGTCTCGGTCGGCAAGGGCGACTGCATCAACTGCACACTCTGCGTGCAGGTCTGCCCGACCGGCATCGACATCCGCGAAGGCCTGCAATACGAGTGCATCGGCTGCGCCGCCTGCATCGACGTGTGCGACAGCGTGATGGACAAGATGAACTACCCGCGCGGGTTGATCCGCTACGCGACGCAAAACGGCATGGAAGGCGGTTGGTCGGCAGCCCGGATGTGGCGCCGCGTGGCGCGCCCGCGGGTGCTGGTCTACAGCGCCGTGCTGCTGGCGATCGGAGTCGCCTTCGTCACGAGCCTGGCGCTGCGCTCGCCCTTCAAGGCCGACGTGGTGCGCGACCGGGCCGCACTGGCGCGCACCGTCGAAGACGGCCGGATCGAAAACGTCTACCGCGTGCAGCTGATGAACTCGACCGAAGCGGCGCAGCGTTTCCACATCGAGGTCGCCGGCCTGCCCGAAGCGGTGGTCACTTCGCACGCCGACGTGGACGTGGCGGCCACGCAGGCGCGCTGGGTCGCGCTCTCGGTGCAGATGCCGCCACAGGCCGCACGCGCGCTCGGGGCGGGTGTGCACCCGATGCAGGTGCGCATCACGCTGAAGACCGGAACCGAAGACGGTACCGTGCTGAATGAAAAATCGACCTTTGTCGTCCCGCGCTGAATGAAAGGCCCGCTCATGCAATCCCAGCTTCAACCCATGGCCGAGGTGCCGTGGTGGCGCGTCGGCACGATGTGGCTCGTGGTCGGCGGGCTCGCCGTGGTGGTGGCCGGCAGCGTGGCGCTGGCCGTCACCGCCTGGACCGGCGCCGACATCGTGGTGCTCGAAGCGCCGGCCGCCCGAACCGTGGCCACCACCCCGGCGCTGCAGGGCCGCAACCATGCCGCGGCACCCCCGCTCGCTCGTCCGTAAGGCAGTGCGGTGATGAAACAGCGCGCACTGCGAATCCTCTGGCCCGCCTTTCTCGCGGCCGGCGTGCTCGAGATGCTCGTGTTCGCCGTGGTCGACCCGAACGACCTGCACTGGTTCGGCGGCAGCGCCATCGGCTGGTCTTCCCAGGCGATCTACACCGTCACGTTCCTGATCTTCTGGGGCGCGGTGGCCACGGCCGGCGCGATGACGGCGCTGCTCTGGTTGGAGCCCGACGAAGTGAACCAGCGTCGCGGTGCTGGCGAGCGCGCCGGGTAACTGGCTCCGTTCGTGTCCCCCGCCTGGGCTTCGCCCAGTCTCCTCCTTGACCTCTCTGCGCCAGTCACCCGACGCTCTCGCCAGCAAGCACCCTCGCCACATGCGGAGCTGTCATGCCTCGAAGAGCCGTGGTGGTGGCCGCGCTGTGACGGGTTGCTGTATGGAGTGAGGTAAAGGAGGAGGATTGGACGAAGTCCAGTCCGGGGGACACGAACGGAACACAGCGGCCCGGCGCAGCGCACGCGCCAACCTTCGAGAGCGTTCTCCTGGAAACTCAGCAGCCGTTCACAAGCAACCGCAAAGCCGCATCGTCAAGCACCCGCACATGCCGCTGCTTCACTTCGAGAACCCCGTCGTCCTGGAATTTCGAGAAGGCACGGCTCACCGTTTCGAGCTTGAGGCCGAGGTAACTGCCGATCTCTTCGCGGGTCATGCGCAGCACCAGCGCCGAGGCCGAAAAACCGCGTGCCTGCAAACGCTGCGTGAGGTTGAGCAGGAACGCGGCCAGGCGCTCTTCGGCGCGCATGCTGCCGAGCAGCAGCATCACGCCATGGTCGCGCACGATCTCGCGGCTCATCACCTTGTGCAACTGGTGCTGCAACTCGCTGAACTCGCGCGACAGATTTTCGAGCTGGTCGAACGGGATCACGCAGACCTGTGAATCTTCCAGCGCCACCGCGTCGCACGAGTGGTGCTCGGTGCCGATGCCGTCGAAGCCCAACAACTCGCCCGCCATCTGGAAGCCGGTGACCTGGTCGCGCCCGTCCTCGGCCGAGACCCGCGTCTTGAAGAAGCCGGTGCGCACGGCGTACAGCGAACGGAACGGGTCGCCGATGCGGTACAGCGTGGCGCCGCGCGGTACCGAGGTCCGGTTGGCCACCAGCGTGTCGAGCCGCTCGACGCCGGCCGGGCTCAGGCCCAGCGGCAGGCACAGCTCGCGCAGGTTGCAACTGGAGCAGGCCACTTTCAGCGCGTGCGCGTGCAGCGGCGGCAGTGGGTGGATGGCAACGGTTTCGTGCGCAGTGTGAATCGACATGCAGCCGATTCTGCGCCTTGTGGCGTGACCTGCCGTTGACTTTCATCAAAGGGTGGGGGCATCGAAAGCGCCACAGTCGCGTGTGAACACCTCTCCCATGACCGAACCCGCAGTGTCCCCGGAGTTGCTGCGCCGCCTCGATGTGCCCGGCCCGCGCTACACCTCGTACCCGACCGCTGACCGTTTTGTAGAAGCCTTCGGTGCGGCACAGTACAGACAGGCGTTGCATAGCCGTGTCATGGGTGCGGCGCGAAACGCCGGGCTGGCGCCGCTCTCGCTGTATGTGCACATCCCGTTCTGCGAGTCGGTCTGCTATTACTGCGCCTGCAACAAGGTCATCACGCGCCACCACGACCGCGCCGCGCCTTACCTCGATTCGATCGAACGCGAAGTGGCCCTGCACGTAGCCGAGATCGGGCCGCGCCAACCGGTGAGCCAGTTGCATCTCGGCGGCGGTACGCCCACCTTCCTGAGCAACGCCGAACTCGACCGGCTGATGCAGATGCTGCGCCAGGCCTTTGCGATCGCGCCGAACGCCGAGATCTCGATCGAGGTCGACCCGCGCACCGCCGACCCGGCGCGCCTCGCGCACTTCGCCGGGCTCGGCTTCAACCGTCTGAGCTTCGGTGTGCAGGACTTCGACGAGCAGGTGCAGCGCGCCGTGCACCGCGTGCAGAGCCACGAGAGCGTGAAGAGCTTGCTCGAAGCGGCGCGCGCGCTCGGCTTTCGCTCGACCAACGTCGACCTGATCTACGGCCTGCCGATGCAGACCGCCGCGTCGTTCGCGCACACGGTCGAGCAGGTGTGCGCGTTGCGGCCCGACCGCATCGCGCTGTACGCCTACGCCCACCTGCCGCAGCGCTTCAAGCCGCAGCGCCGCATCGAGATCACGCAGTTGCCGCTGCCGCAGCAGAAGATCACGATGCTCGCGCAGGCCATCGGCGGCTTCGTGGCTGCGGGCTACCACTACATCGGCATGGACCACTTCGCCTTGCCCGAAGACACGCTGGCCGTGGCCCGCCGCCAGGGCCGGCTGCACCGCAACTTCCAGGGTTACAGCACCCAGCCCGACAACGACCTCATCGGCCTCGGCGTGTCGGCGATCGGCCGCGTCGGCGCCACCTACAGCCAGAACGCGAAGACGCTGAACGAGTACACCGACGCGCTCGGCCAGGGCCAGTTCCCGGTCACGCGTGGCCTGGCGCTGTCGCGCGACGACCTGCTGCGCCGCGCCGTGATCATGGCGCTGATGTGTCAGGGCCGGGTCGAGTTCGAGTCGATCGCGCTGGCGCACCTGGTCGATTTCCACAAGGTCTTCGCGACCGAGCTGGTCGCGCTGCGCGGGTTGGAGGCGAGCGGGCTGGTGCGGCTCGATGCGGGCTCGATCGAGGTCACCGAACTGGGCCGCTACTTCGTGCGCTCGGTCGCGATGGTGTTCGACCGCCACTTGCAGACCGACCGCTCGCGAGAGCAGTTCTCGCGTGTGATCTGAACGCCTTGTCGGATGGACGACGCGCTGATCCTCTCCGCCTTGTTGATGGGCCTGGCCGGTGGCCCGCACTGCGCTGCGATGTGCGGCGCGGCGCATGGCGCCATCGCCCAACGGGGCGGCGCGGCGCAGGCGAATCGTTCGCTGGCCGCACTGCAACTCGGCCGGCTCATCAGCTACGCGCTCGCCGGCGCGCTCGTGGCGCTGAGTGTGTCGTGGCTCGGCACGCTCGACACTGCGGCACCCGTGTTGCGCCCGCTGTGGACGATGCTGCATGTGGCCGCGGTCGCGCTCGGCTTGTGGTTGTTGTGGGCCGGCCGCGCGCCGGCGTGGCTGGCGCAAGCCACGCGCCAGACCAACCCTTCGCTGGCGACGACGCAGCCGCTGCGTTTCTTCACCCGCATGCCGGCCACGCAGCGGGCCGGGCTGCTCGGTTTGTGCTGGGCGCTGATGCCGTGTGGCCTGTTGCAATCGGCCTTGATCGTCGCGGCACTCGCGTCCGGGCCGTGGCAGGGTGCTGGCGTGATGGCGGGGTTCGCCGTCGCGTCGTCGCTCAGCCTCTGGCTGGCGCCGCGTCTGTGGCTGCGTTACGGCGCGCGTGGCCGGGCGCTCGGCGAATCGGTGATGCCGGTGCGGCTGGCGGGTGGTTTGCTCGCGGGTGCTTCGCTGTTCGCGCTGGTGCACGGCCTTGGATCGGCGATCGCGCAGGCGCTGTGTTTGCCTGGCGCCTGAGCGGAATTCTTCAGCCTGCGCGCACCGGCACCGCGAGCTGCAAGCCCATGGCCGACTGGATGCGCGCGAACGCCGGCAACAGCGGCTCGCAGGCTGCGGCGCTCATGCCGGCGCGACGTGCGATCGTGGCCGCGCTGTGCGGCGCGGCCAGCGCGCCTTTCCATGCGAACACGACGCGGTTGCTGCCGTCGCTGTCGTCCACCAGCAGCACCGAGCCGGCGAAGCTGCGGCGAATGCGCCCGACCCAGGTGTCGCAGTGCAGGCGGTCGTTGTGCAGGTTCACGACCAGCAGGCCGCCCGGCTGCAGCACGTCGGTGCAGTTGTCGTAGAAGCGCTGCGAGCGCAGCGCCTTGGGCAGGCCTTCGGTGTCGAAGCCATCGACCAGCAGCACGTCGAAGCGTTCGCGCGCGTCGCGCACCAGGTGCGCGCCGTCGCAGGTGATCACGCGCAGGCGCGCGTCGTCGGGCGGCACCGCGAAAGCGTCGCGCAGCGCCACCACGTGCGGGTTGATCTCGGCCACCGTGAGCGCCGAGCGTGGCAGGTGGCGGTGGCAGAACTTGACCAGCGAGCCGCCCCCCAGGCCGATCAACGCGATCTGCGCCGGCGCCGGGTCGAACAGCAGAAAGCCCATCATCAGGCGGGTGTATTCGAGGTCGAGCGCGTCGCTGTGCTGCAGCTGCATGCGGCTCTGGATCGCACTGACCGAGAAGTACAGGGTGCGGGCGTCGAGCGTCTCGTTGATGAAGGGGCTCACGTGCTCGTCATCGGCGTCGCGCGCTTCGGGCGCGGGCCAGGGCAGCTTCATGCGGACACGACCCCCGCGTTCGCCGCCGCCGCGACGGCCGTTGGCAGGTCGGCCACGATGTGCGCGTCGCCGATCAGCGTGGAAAAGCCGGTGCGCTGCAAGGCCTGCAGC
>JANYFX010000525.1 GCA_025359585.1 Rhizobacter sp.
CTCATTTCGTGGAAGGTGCCGTCGAGCCTGGCCGCTTCGGCGATGGCCAGCTTCTGTTCAGAGAGCTTGGCTTCCCAGTCGCCCATCTGCGATTTTTCGGCGCCGGCCCTTTCGACTTTTTCTTTGAACTTGTACTTGGGGCCTGTGTCGTTGCGACCCTCGTTGCCGGAGTTCGAGGTGTCCCTCTTGGCGGGCGCTGCGAGACCCAGAACCCACTGCTCGAACAAGTCAAGCTCGGCTCGGGCACGCGCCGCGTCCTCCTTCACGGCATCCCCAATCGCGGTGAATCCCGAGAAGTTGAGCGTCATCAACGCCCCGATCTGCGCACCAATGGCGCCCAAATCTCGGCCGACGCCCTGAAACACAAACGCCACGTTCGCACCGAGGACCGCGACTGTTTGCATGGTGATCGCAAATGCTTGCGCGATGGGCTTCACGTTCTCATTCATGATCTGACCAAAGTTCGTAAAGGTCGGCAGCAACTGATTGCCCATCTGCAGTTCAAGGCTCTTGCTGACCAGCGCCAGGTCTCTCATCTGCTCGGTGTATTGGCGAGTCATGGCCGCACCTTCGGGACCGACGATCAGGCCCAGCTCGCGCGCCCGCGTCTCAGCCTCGGCCATGCCTTGCGCCGTGAGCTTGAGGATTTGGCGCACCTCTGACCAGCCTTTGCCGTAGATCTGCTGCCCGGCGATGTTTTGTTCGATCGGGTTCTTGATGGCCGCCAGCTTCTGATTCACCTCACCCATCAGTTCGGTGACCGGCCTGTAGGCGCCTGACGCATCCCGAACCTTCACACCCAGCACATCGAAGGCCTGCGCGTTGCCTTGAATCTGCTTGCTCAATTTCTCAGCCGCCGACGTGTAGGTTTCGGAGTCGACTCCGATGCGCTTCAGCGCCACACTGAGCACGCTGGAGCGCTCGGTGCTGATGCCCAATTGCTTGGCCATTACCGCCGCACTGGAGTTCCACTCGTTCGTGCCTTGAATGAACTCCTTCAGCACGCCGCCACCGGCAAACACGGCGGCCATCTTGGCAAAGGCGCCCGTAAGGCTCGACGTGATGTTGCCGATGCTCTTGAATTGCTTGTCAATTTCAGAGTGCAGATTCGTTACCGACTTGATCGCACGATTCACGCCGGCTTCGAATCCAGCCGGGTCCGCGCTGATCTTTGACTCGAAGTCCGCGCCGTTGCTATTGCCCATTTCGTAACTCCGATGATTGAATTAATTGGTACACAGCAAGCGGCCGGCTGGCCTGCGGCAGCCGCCGCAGCTCGATGACCTGAACGACGCCGCGCTCGACCATGCGCGAGAGCGAGCGCACAACGGCGTGCGTCGGCAACCCCAACTCAGACGCAAGGTCTCGCGCAGCCTTCGGCGCGTGCAAGCTCTGCAGGATCGCCCGCGCCTCGTTGCCGAGCGGTCGCCCTACGCGCCGCGGATCAGCGGATGCAGGCGTCTGCACTGGTCGTCCGCTCGGGTTGCAGTTTGCCCACCCACTCCGCGAGCACCTGGCCGTCGCAGCCCCGCATCTCTGCCTGGTCGAGCTGAGCCTGCAGGCGCTCCTGCACCTGGCGGTAGTAGTCAAGGCTGAGGCGATGCGCCAGCTGATTGATCAACGAGCGCTTGAGCCGCTCCGAGAAGCCCGCTGTGGCCTTGGGTAGTTCTTCTGTTTCCATGGTCGTCTGCTCCTGAGAGTCCCGGCCGGGCTGCCGGCCGGGACTGCACTCATCACGGCGTCAGCGCGTCGCTCATGACCGCAAACGAGGCTGCGTGCCGCACTGCGATGTCCAGCGTCTGCATCGCCCGCAGCGTCACGTCGCCGGCCGCGAAGCCCGTATCGAAGGGGTTCGCGATGATTTCCAGCACTCCCCACTGCGCGATGACCAGTTCGTTCCACGCCCCGAACACCAGCTCGGAGCAGACGCCTGCACTGCTGCCCTTGGTAAGGTTGCTGCGCAGCTGATTGGTCGGGAAGACGCCGTAGCCGTTGATGCTCGGCGGCGTGCCAGAACGCTGGCCCGGTGCGTCGGTCGTCCACAGGTACTGGCCTGTACTCGATTTGAGCGACTTCAGCGTTGCAATCGCCTTCGTGTTGAGCAGGTAGCCCCGCGTCCCGACCGGCGCATTCGAGTTGGCCAGCAGCGATTCAAGCGCGATCAAGGTATCGATCGTGATGTTCGCGCCATTCGTGCCGCCGATCAGCGTTCCGATTCCGGCCGTGCCAAAAATGCCCAGCGGTTGATTGCTTGCACCGAGCCCACTCAGCGCCGCGAGGTC
>JANYFX010000594.1 GCA_025359585.1 Rhizobacter sp.
TGGCCGACCACCAGAACAAGGCCGACGTGGCCGCCGCCAAGGCGCGCGAGTGGTTCGACACGCAGGGCGTGGACATGCTGATCGGCGGCACCAGCTCCGGCACCAACCTGGCCATGGCCAAGATCGCGCTCGAGAAGAAGAAGGCCTTCATCTCGGTCGGCGCCGCCACCTCGGCGCTCACGAACGAACAGTGCTCGCCCTACACCGTGCACTGGGCCTACGACACCGTGGCACTGGCCAAGGGCACCGGCAACGCGGTCGTGAAGTCGGGCGGCAAGAGCTGGTACTTCCTGACGGCCGACTACGCGTTCGGTGCGCAGCTGCAGGCCGACACCTCGGCCATCGTGAAGGCCGCAGGCGGCACGATCGTCGGCTCGGTCAAGCACCCGCTGGCGGCGAGCGACTTCTCGTCGTTCCTGCTGCAGGCGCAGTCGAGCAAGGCGCAGATCCTGGGCCTGGCCAACGCCGGTGGCGACACCATCAACTCGATCAAGGCGGCCAACGAGTTCGGTATCACCAAGACGATGAAACTCGCAGGCCTCTTGATGTTCATCAACGACATCCACTCGCTCGGCCTGAAGGCCACGCAGGGCATGTATCTCACCGACAGCTGGTACTGGAACCGCGACGCCGAGTCGCGCGCCTGGAGCCGCAAGTTCTTCGAGAAGATCAAGCGCATGCCGTCGTCGATCCAGGCCGGTGACTACTCGGCCGCGCTGAACTACCTGAACGCCGTGAAGGCCATCGGCAGCGACGACGCCGACAAGGTGCTGGCGCAGATGAAGAAGACCAAGGTCAACGACATCTTCGCCAAGGGCGGCTACATCCGCGAAGACGGCCGCATGGTGCACGACATGTACCTGATGCAGGTCAAGACCCCGGCCGAGTCGACCGAGCCGTGGGACTACTACAAGGTGGCCGAGACCTTCAAGGGCGACAGCGCCTGGACGAGCAAGGCCGAAACGAAGTGCGCCCTCTGGAAGTGATGGCCTGATGACAACACCCTCACCCCAACCCTCTCCCGCAAGCGGGAGAGGGAGTTCGCCCTGCCCCCTCTCCCGCATGCGGGAGAGGGCCGGGGTGAGGGACGGTGCCTGAAAGAAAGCCATGGAAATCTTCGGCATCCCGATCCAGGCCTTTCTCGGCCAGCTGCTGCTCGGCCTGGTCAACGGCTCGTTCTACGCGATGCTGAGCCTGGGCCTGGCGGTCATCTTCGGCCTGCTGGGGATCGTGAACTTCGCGCATGGCGCGCTGTACATGATCGGCGCCTACGTGGCTTTCGTGGCGCTCGACAGCTTCGGCATCAACTACTGGTTCGTGCTGCTGCTGGCGCCGCTGGTCGTCGGCGCGCTCGGCGTGGTGATCGAGCGCACCTTGCTCAAGCACCTCTACAAGATCGACCCGATCTACGGCCTGCTGCTGACCTTCGGCTTGGCGCTGATCGCCGAAGGCATGTTCCGCGAGAAGTTCGGCGTGTCGGGCCAGCAGTACCCGGTGCCCGAGCTGCTGCAGGGCGCCACCAACCTCGGCTTCATGGTGCTGCCGAACTACCGCGCGTGGGTGGTGTTCGCTTCGCTCACCGTGTGCCTCGGCACCTGGTTCATCATCGAGCGCACGCGCCTGGGAGCCTACCTGCGCGCCGGCACCGAAAACCCGGCGCTGGTGCAGGCCTTTGGCATCAACGTGCCGGTGATGGTGATGCTGACCTACGGTGCCGGCGCGGGCTTGGCCGCACTCGCCGGCGTGCTGGCCGCGCCGGTGATCCAGATCACGCCGCTGATGGGCAGCAACCTGATCATCATCGTGTTCGCCGTGGTCGTGATCGGCGGCATGGGTTCGATCCTCGGCTCGATCCTCACGGGTCTCGCGCTCGGTTTGATCGAAGGCCTGACCAAAGTGTTCTACCCCGAAGCGTCGAGCATCGTCGTGTTCGTGATCATGGCCATCGTGCTGATGATTCGCCCGGCCGGTCTGTTCGGGAAGGAAGCCTGATGAGCGCTGCGAACACCGACATTTCGCGCCGCAGCCGGATCGCGCTGCTGGTGGGCCTGGCGCTGCTGCTGGTCGCGCCCTTCATCGGGCTGTACCCGGTCTTCATGATGACGGCGCTGTGCTACGCGATCTTCGCCTGCGCCTTCAACCTGCTGCTGGGTTACACCGGGCTGCTGTCGTTCGGCCACGCGGCCTATCTGGGCGCTGCTGCCTTCGCCACCGGCTGGCTGGTGCGCTCTGGCGGGCTGTCGCCCTA
>JANYFX010000611.1 GCA_025359585.1 Rhizobacter sp.
AAAACGCGCCCTCGTCACCGGCGCCAGCGGCGGGCTCGGCAGCGCCATCGCGATGCGCCTGGCGCAGGGCGGCGCACACGTGATCGTGCACGCGAACAAGCGCATCGACGCGGCCGAAGCACTCGCCGAGAAAATCAGGGCCGAAGGCTTGCATGCCGAAGCCTGCGCCTTCGACCTGACCGACCGCACCGCCACGCTCGCGGCCTGCGAACAACTGCTGCTGGCCGGGCCGGTGCAGATTCTCGTCAACAACGCCGGCACGCACGACGACGCGGTGTTCCCGGCGATGCGCGAAGCGCAGTGGCAACACGTGATCGACGTCTCGCTGAACGGCTTCTTTCATGTGACGCAGCCGCTGATGCTGCCGATGATCCGCACGCGTTGGGGCCGTGTGATCAACATCTCGTCGGTGGCCTCGCTCACCGGCAACCGCGGCCAGGTGAACTACGCCGCAGCCAAGGGTGCGCTCAACAGCGCCACCAAGGCGCTCGCGCTCGAAGTGGCGAGCCGCGGCATCACGGTCAACGCGGTCGCGCCCGGCATTATCGATTCGGGCATGGCCGAAGCGGTGTTCGACAAGGCGCTGATCGAGCGCCTGGTGCCGATGAAACGCGCCGGCACGGCCGACGAGGTCGCGGCGCTGGTGGCGTTTCTGGCAGGCAACGATGCCGCTTACATCAGCGGGCAGATCATCTCGGTCAACGGCGCAATGGTCTGAGAGACGGTTCGTTCGTCAGGCCTTGAGCCTGGCCGCCGGCGCCAACGCCGCGCCGCCGAAGACCGGGCCGTCGATGTCGCTCACCTGCAGACCGCGGTTCACGTCGAGCCCGGTCAAACGCCAGTCGTGTGCCGGCAGCTTGATCGGCCGCAACACCCGCTCGTAAAAACGCGTTGGCCAGCGCACGCCGTGCAGCGTCTGGTGATCGAAAGTTTCGGTCTCGGCGATGGCACCGATCGTGCCCGCGAAGCCGTCGAGCGTGAAGCGGATGCGGCGCATCAGCCTTTGCTTGCGGTCGATGAAAAGTGCGAGCTGGTCTTGCGTCGAGAAGCCGTTGCCGGGCGCGATGCGCAGCCGCAGCACATCGCACTCCTGGTCTTCGACCCACTCGACGCCGCTGATCTCCATGCCCGAGATCCTGTCGGCCCACGAGCGGTCGACAAGCAGCAGCGGGCCGAGCAGGAACAGGCTGTAGTTGTCGACGACGATCGCCGCCGCCGAGCGCCGCTCGACATCGCGCGCTTCTTCGCCGTTGAACCAGACCTTGATCTCGCCTTGTCCGTTGGCTGCCGTGCGTCGCAGCACCTGCTTGCGCCCGCCCGGGCCGGTATGAGCCTGCGCGACCATGCCTTCGCGCAGCAGCAAACGCTCTTCGGAACTGGCGCGAAAACTCGCGTCGACGATGGCTGGCTGGATTCTTCCGATCAACGGGCGCCACTCGCCTGCGTAACTCACACTCACGTCACGCAGCGCCTGGAACGCCACGAGTCCGTGGGCTTGTGCGCTCTCCATCAGCAACGCACGGGCGGCCGGCGTGGTCGTGGCATTGAGCCACACCGGCATCGGCGCGGCACAAGCACTCAACAACGGTGCAGCGGGCAGCGTCAGCGCGGCTTGCACGAGGCGGCGGCGCAGCAGGTGGGGACGGTTCATCGGGCGACTCGCAAAGTGGAACGGCGCTTCACGTTACACGAGCGCGCGCGGCGCTGCTGGCGCAGGGTCAGCGGTGCTGGAACGGTGGCCGGCGCATCACGCGGCGCAGCAGCAGGCTCGGGCTGCGCAGCACGAATTCGAGCATCAGACGCAGGTGCATCCAGGTCAGCAGCACGTTGTCGCGGCCATAACGAAAGTGCGAGACACCGCCTTCGTCGGCCGAGAGGTACTTCACCGGCGCCGCGAGGTTGATCGGCGCCACGCCACGCCACGCCAGGCGCACGACGGCTTCGGTGTCGAAGTCGAAACGGCGCATCCAGGGCTGGCGGTGCATCACCGCGATCAGGTCGACGACCGGGTAGACGCGAAAGCCGTATAAGGAATCGTCGATGCCGGCGCCGAGTGTTTCGAGGTTGGTCCACCAGTTCGAGACCTTGCGGCCGCGCACGCGGAGCAGCGGCGCCGAGGCGTCGAAGACCGGCCGGCCGAGCACCATCGAGTCGAGGTGCTGCTTTGATGCCTGCATGAAAGCCGGGATCAAATCGGCCGGATGCTGGCCGTCGGCGTCCATCGTCAGCGCGTGGGTGAAGCCGGCGTCGCGTGCGGCCTGAAGGCCGTGCAGCACGGCGGCGCCCTTGCCGCTGTTGACTTCGAGCTCGATCAGCTTCA
>JANYFX010000454.1 GCA_025359585.1 Rhizobacter sp.
GTTCGGCGTGCCACGCATCATTCTTGCGAATCAGTTGATCGGGCGCGCAAACATCGCGCTCGTTTTTGATGAACTCGAGGCCGATGCGGAGTTTGACTTCTACGTCCTTGTCGATTCGCTCGCAGCGTTGCACGAGTTGCAAAGCGCAATGCGTGACCGCCCTCTGTCGCGCCCGTTGCAAGTCCTTCTTGAAGTAGGAACTGCGGGCGGCCGCACTGGGGTAAGGACCCTGGAGGAGGGACTTCACCTGGGCCGCGCCATTCGAGATGCTGGTCCTGCGATAGCACTACGAGGCATCGAAACCTTCGAAGGCGTTTTCGGTGGAGAGGACCACGCTGGCATTGAACTGGCCGTGCTGGCGATGATGGAGATGGTCGGGCGGTTGGCATGTGTCGGTTGCGAGGAAGCTTGGTTCGCCGCAGGCGCCGTCATCTTGAGCGCAGGAGGATCGGCTTTCTTCGACATCGCCGCGCAGGTGCTGGCCGCCGTGCCTGGAAATCGCGAGATGCAAGTGGTACTTCGCAGTGGCTGCTATCTATCGCACGACAGCCTTCATTACGCGCGAATGCAAGCGCGCCTTCGCCAGCGAAGCGGTGCAATGTGGAGCAAGGGGCCCGGACTGCGCAATGCCCTCGAAGTCTGGGCGTACGTGCAGTCCCGACCCGAACCTCGTCGGGCGATATGCGCGGCCGGAAAGCGCGACCTCTCACACGACTTGGAGCTACCGCGGCCGCTGTGGTGGTTTCGTCCGGGGTTTCATGGTGCGCCTCAGGAGGTCGCGTCGACGCTGCGCGTGACCGCCCTCAACGATCAACACGCCTTCATCGACAGCGAGGATGGGAACCTCGAATGGGCAGTTGGTGATCTCGTCGGGTTCGGAATAGGACACCCCTGCACCACCTTCGACAAATGGCCCCTACTGCATGTGGTCGATGAAAGTTATCGTGTGATCAGCGGCGTCAAGACTCATTTCTGATGGCAATGCCATCGACCGTGACGTCCGATGCAGACAAGCTCAGCACCACGGCACCGACGAAGGCTGCGATCAACCCCGGGCCATCAATCTGCGATTCACAGGTGATAGCCGCTGCCCTACGCTGGAGTCGGTAGCACTGTTCATTCCACGGCTCTCATCGGGGAGCAAGATGCAGCTTTTCAAGGTCTGGCTCCGTGATGGGTGACCACGCGGCTGCACAGGGCCGCGCGCTCCCAGGGCTGCAGTTTGTGGCTCGGTTCTCCGGGTCGAATCAAGGTGAGAGGCTGCAACAGGGCGCGACTGATCGAGCCCGGCTGACCCTTCCGCAGGCCTTCTCCTCCTTCACTCGAAATGGCGGCCCGCGCGAGCCTACTTTGGGCGATCAAGAGTCTGTCGTGGGCGTACGCTTGGACGTTTCGTTCTCCTTCACGTGTCGCCAACCGCCCTTGGGGTGCGTACGTCGGGAGTTAAACCGGCACGACCCGGATACCTTCATGCAGAAGTCTGCTCCTTCAGCACCGCGCGTTATCGGTTTCTTGGTAGGACTGCTCGGCGCAGCCATGGCCGCCCGCTGGGTGTTCCAGGTCGACGCGATCGCGCGTCTCATCCCAGGCTCCGAGCAAGTGGGAATCGTCAACCCGCTGCTTTTCATCGCGGCGGGCATCTACTTTTTTCACGCCTCGCAGCCGCAAAAGTCGGGCGCCTGGCTCACTGGACTGTCGGCGATCTGCATCGCCGCCCTGATCGCGCTGCCTGCGGCCTACTTGTTCGAAAGCGCTACCGGGATCGGACTCGGGGTCGACTTCGTCCGCGCCGGCACTGTTCCCACAGCGAGCAATCCGCATCCCGGGCGACTGTCGCCGAACGCCAGCCTGGCGTTCCTGCTCACCGGCGTCGCTTTCTGGCTGCGCGGACGAGGCCCGACCCGGGCCGGCCAGCTCATCTTCCTGACCTTGGTCCTGGCAGTTTCCGTCATCGCCCTGGGCGGTCTCATCGGATACTTTACCGGCCTGGAGACCTTGTACAAGGTGGCGAGCTTCAACCAGATGCTGCCGGTCACGGCGTTCGGACTTTCCGTCGTCGGTGCGGGTCTGTGGACGCTTCACGAAGCCTCTCAGGCCTTTGACCCGAAGGCACTGGACCACAGTGAACGGCGCATCAAGCGACGCTCTATCGCCGTCATCACGCTCGTCGCGGTGGCGGGCGGCGTCGCAGGCTTCGCGGTTATGCGTGACACGTTCGAGCAGGCGATTTCGCAAAACATGCTGCTCACCGCGACGACGAACGCGACATCGCTGGGCCACGCCGTCGATGTGAGCCTGTGGTTCCCTCGTACGGTCGCCACGCGGCCCACTGTGCGCCAGACTCTGGAGAAGTTGGGCAGAGCGCCCGATGACGCCGCCGCCAAGGACTTTCTGCAGAAGATCGCCGACAGCTTCCTGACCGCCGATCTGACGGGCGTGGAGATCTTCGATGCGAACGGCGCGCGCCTGGTCCAGGCTGGCGTGATGGTGCGTGCGGATGCGCAGATCGTTCAGCGTCTGACGAATGCACGGCAGACCGCGTTCCTCGCCTGGAAAGACGGTTATGTGCTTTTCGCCGAGAACGACGTGCTCGTCGACGGGGGCGTGGTCGGTCGGGTGTTCACCGAACAGCGGATGCCGCTGTTCGACAGCCTCCTGGCCGACGTTCGCGTCTCCAGTGATACGTCAGACGCGGCGATCTGCGGTCGCGAAAACGACAAGCTGATCTGTGCGCTTAACAGGTTCCAGCCATCGGGATTCGAGCTGCCGATGTTCGACGCAAGTGGTCGCCCGGCGCTGCCCGAGGCCAGAGCACTGCTCGGTGAACGCGGCGTGCAATTCCTCAAGGACCGACGTGGCGCCAACGTTCTCGCGGCGTTCGCGCCGATCAAGAATTTCGGGCTCGGGCTGGCGGTCAGAACCGATGTCGACACGCTCTATGCGCCGCTGCGATCACGCCTGAAGTTGCTGGCCTTGGCTCTCGTCGTCCTCGTCGCGCTGGCCATTTATGCCCAGCACAGCCAGGTCAGGCCAGTGCTCAGGCGACTGGTCGCGAGCGAGCAGCGGGTCAAAGCCATTCTCGAGGACCAGGCCGAACTCGTGTCGCTCGCCAAGCCCGACGGCGAACTGACCTATGTCAACCCGGCCTATGCCAGGCACTTCGGGCTGACGACGGTGGCGATGACAGGCGGGAATCTGTTCGACTACATCGAGCCTGCGGATCGTGTGATCGTTCGGCAGGTCGTTGCGGAAGTCCTGTCGACCGGCACGATCGCGACGAGCGAGAACCGCATGACGGCCGCCAACGGCGCCGAGAGATGGGTCGCGTGGACCAACAGCTTGCAGCGTGATCCTTCGGGCGAGCCGATGCTTCATTCGGTCGGCCGCGACGTGACCGAGCGCAAGCAGGCGGAACTGGCGTTGCGCGCCAGCCAGGAACTTTTGACCGAGAAGTCAGCGATCTTGGAAGCCACGCTGGAGCGGATGGAGCAAGGCGTCATGATGGTCAACGCCGCGCGGGTGGTGGAGGTTTGCAACCGGCGTGCGCTCGAACTGCTGGGCCTGCCGAAAGAGCTGATGGCGTCCAAGCCGACGTTTGAAGCGGTGCTCGCCTACCAGTGGTCCACCGACGAATTCGTCCACACGCCACAGGACGTGCAGGACTTCGTCCGTCAGGGAGGGATCCTCGATCGGCCGCATCGCTACGACCGCAAACGCCCGGACGGCCGCGTGATCGAGATTCACAGCGTGCCCATCGAAGGCGGGGGCGTGCTGCGAACGTACACGGACGTGACCGAGCGCAATCTGGCGGAAGACGCGCTGCGCGCGCTCACGGCGATCTTCGACGCGACGACCGACTACGTGGTGCAGCTCGACCCGAAGGGCCGAATCACCTACATGAACCCGGCCGCACGCCGTCGCACGGGCGTGGCGCTGGACGCGTCGCTCGAGAACCGAACACTGGAAGACTTCAATCCGCCGCAGACGCTCGATCGATTCATGTCGGAGGTGTGGCCGGCTGCGCTGGCCAACGGCGTCTGGGTGGGCGAGTCGCTGGTCTGGGACGCAGAGCGGCGCGAATTTCCGGTCAGCCACATCGTCATCGCCCACCGAGACAAGGACGGCAGGGTCGAGTATTTCTCGGCGCTGATGCGCGACATCTCGGCCGCCAAAGCGGCGGAACAGGCCGTGCGCGACAGCGAACATCGCCTGCGCATGGTGACCGACAACCTGCCGGTGCTGATCTCCCATCTCGGCCGCGACCTGCGGTTTGAGTTTGTCAATCGGACCTACCAGGAGTGGTTCGGCGACGATGCGGCGCCAAAGATCGGGACGAGCGTGCGGGAGTTCTACGGCGAGCCGGCCTGGGCGCAAGTCGAGCCTCAGTTGCGGGCTGCCTTGGAGGGTCAGGACGTCGCCTACGACCTGGAGATGGTGCGCTCCGATGGCGGCCTTCGCCATGTGCAAGTCACGGTCGTGCCGGACCGTGACGAGTTGGGCAAAGTCGTCGGGCTGTACACCCTCATCGGTGATGTCACCTCCTACCGCGAAGCGCAACGAGCGCTTCAGGAGAGCGAGTCGCGCTTGCGCACCGTCGCCGATGTGCTGCCGATGCGCGTGGCCTACATCGACGCCGACGAGCGCTACCGATTCAACAACCTGGCCTATGAGCGCGGTTTCGGACGGCCGCGCGAAGAAATCTACGGCCAGACCGTGCAGGCGTTGCTGGGTGAGGCGGCCTACAGTTCAGTCGAACCGCACATTCACCGCGCGTTGCGTGGAGAGTCGGTCACGTTCCAGAGCGAGATGACCAACAGCGAGACCTATGTCTGCTACGAGGCTCACTACATTCCGCAGCTCGCTGCCGACGGCCGCACCGTGCTGGGCTTCCACGCGGTCGTCAGCGACATCACCCGCCAGAAGATCGAAGAGAGGCGGTTGATCGAGCTGGCGCGCGTAGACCCGCTCACCGGGCTGGTCAACCGCGCCGGCTTCGAGTTGCGCGTGGCAGAGGCGATGGAGCGCTGCCGCGCCACGGATGCGCTGATGGCGCTCATGTACCTCGACATTGACAAGTTCAAGCAGATCAATGACCGGTACGGACACAACGCGGGCGACGCGCTGCTGCGGGGGTTCGCGGGCCGGTTGTCGCAGACCTTGCGTGCGACCGACACGGTCGCCCGCCTCGGGGGCGACGAATTCACGGTGATCATGGAAGGCTTGCCCAGGCCCGATGTGGCGTCCGCCGTTGCGAACAAGATCATTCATGCCATGAGCACGCCGTTCGTCATCGACCAACAGACGATCCACGTCACGACGAGCATCGGATTGGCGTTCTACCAGGGAGACGCCACGACCGTCGAAGCGCTCGTCCAGCAGGCGGATGCGATGCTCTACCAAGCCAAGGGCGCGGGTCGCAACAACGTCCAGGTGGCTCTTCGGCTCATCGAGGGCGGCAGGGCGTAGATCTGGGAGGCGCTTCGGTGCTTGGCACGGCACCCTTCGTGGCGCGTGTTCAGCCTCCTTGAAGCGGACAGAGGTAGATGTCAGCAAGTGGCCGATCGCAGACTTTGATGAACGCGACGCGGAGATGCCACAGCAGAAAATATCTTTAGACTGGCAGCGACGCAGCGACGCTCTAACGACGTGTGGTTCGCGCGAGCCCAGCGAACAGAATTCTGCTGCCATCGGTTCAGAAAATAGGAACGGGCTAGCTCGTTGTGAGAGCTAACCCATTGATGTCATTGGTCGGAACGTAGCGATGCGAACTCGCGACCCTTGCACCCCTTCCCGAAGAGACTACGCCGCATAAGCACTCGTGACGTGAATTGATCTCTTGCGCTTCGACTTCGCAGGAAGGCCCTTCCCTCCGCCTTGCAAGTGCAGCAGGTACATCGACCAATCATCCATCATTCGCCTGCGTTGCGACATGAATTCGGCTCGGTCATACGCAGCTCCGAGCGGCCCCGACTTGCCATGCGCTAACTGAGCCTCGATGACATCGGGATGAATGTTCAGGTGCTCGACCAAGATGGTCCGAGCCATCGCTCGGAATCCATGAGGCGTCATGTCATCGTTCCCATAGCCCATTCGCCGCAGTGCAGTGCGAATCGTGTTCTCACTCATCGGACGTTCACCGGTGAGAAGACTCGGGAAAACATACTCACCGTGTTCAGTCATCGGATGGAGCTCTCGGAGTATCTGCACGGCTCTCGGCGCCAAGGGTACGAAGTGCGGTCTACCGCTCAACTTCCCTTGTACAGTGCGTTTCATCTTAGCCGCAGGGATTGTCCAGAGCTTCCCCTCAAGATCGACTTCGCGCCATGCCATGTGTCGAATGTTGCCCGGGCGCTGGAACAGCATTGCCGACAACTCGAGCGCGGCCCTAGTGAGCGGTTGCCACTGTATTCAGCGATCGATCGCATCAAAGCGCCGACGCCTGACGGTTCGAGAACCGCAGCCATGTGCTTCATGATGATGGGCCGAAGGGCACCATGTAGATCTGCAGCAGGATTTCTTTTGCAGCGGCCGGTCGCGACGCCGTAACGAAAGAAACACCTGGCCTGACGTCTGCCGCAGCGTATGCGCCGTTTCGTTGGCTCCGCGGCTCTCGATTCGGCGCACCGTCGGAAGAAGTGGTGCCGAAATCTGAGGCAGCGGCAGATTGCCGATCCAGGGGAACAGGTCCTTCTCCATGCGCTCGATCCACCGCTCGAAGTAGCGTGGGCCCCAAGCATCGCTCTTCGTCGCGTGCAGTTCTCTCGCCACGGCCTCGAACGTCGCGTCAGAACTCGTCTGATTTGCGAGCTTGTCGAGCTGCTTCTTCTGAGTGGAATCGACTCCCGTGCGGTGAAGGCTACGAGCCGCATCGCGTGCCTCCCGAGCCGCCTTCAGGCTCGTCTGAACC
>JANYFX010000628.1 GCA_025359585.1 Rhizobacter sp.
GCCAGGCCGACCATCATCAGCGAGCCGAAGATCGCGTTCGCCAGGCCACCGGTCTCGGCCTGGGGTGGCGGCGTCATTTCGGTGAAGGTGGCCAAGGCCAAGCCACCGAAACCCAGGCGCACCGTCTCGAACAGGATCCACAGCAGCCAGAAGATGCCGAAGGCCATCGCTGCGAGCGAGAGCGTCAGCGCAACCACGTTCACACGCTTGCGCCGCGCGTGGTGCGCCAGGCGACTCGCGTCCAATGCGACAGCGCTCATGTGCGGCCCCCTTCGTTCTTCTTCAGTTTCGACAGCAGCAGTTTCGACAGCGACAGCACTACGAAGGTGATGAAGAACAAGACCAGACCGAGGTAGATCAGCGAGGCTTGGTGCAGACCTGCGCCGGCTTCGGCGAACTCGTTGGCCAGCGCCGAGCTGATGCTGTTGGCGGCCTCGAAGACCGAGAGCGAGTTCAGCTGGTTGGTGTTGCCGATCACGAAGGTGACCGCCATCGTCTCGCCGAGCGCGCGGCCCAGGCCGAGCATGATGCCGCCGATGACACCGGTCTTGGTGTAAGGCAGCACGACCTTGTAGACCACTTCCCAGGTCGTCGATCCGAGGCTGTACGCCGACTCCTTGAGCGCCTGCGGTGTCACTTCGAACACGTCGCGCATCACCGAGGCGATGAACGGAATCACCATGATCGCCAGGATGATGCCGGCCGACAGGATGCCGATGCCGACCGGCGGGCCCGACACCAGGCTGCCGAGGAACGGCACGCCGGTCAGGAGCGTCTGCAAGGGCGTCTGCACGTAGGTCGCGAGGATCGGCCCGAACACCAGCAGACCCCACATGCCGTAGACGATCGACGGCACGGCGGCCAGCAGTTCGACCGCGATGCCGAGCGGCCGCTTCAGCCACTTCGGCGACATCTCGGTGAGGAACAGCGCGATGCCGAAACTCACCGGCACGGCGATCACGAGCGCGATGAACGAGGTCATCAGCGTGCCGTAGATCATCACCAGGCCGCCGTAGCTGTTCTTGACCGGGTCCCAGTCGCTGCGCCACAGGAAGCTTAAGCCGTATTCCTGGATCGCCGGTGCGGCGCCGATCACCAGCGAGCCGATGATGCCGGCCAGCAAGGCCAGCGTGAGCAAGGCAGCGGCGTGGGCAAGCACAGAGAACACGGTGTCGGCCCACGGGGCCGAACGGCGTGGTGCCGGCGGCCGACTCATCGGGTCGCTGCGTTGCATGTCTTTGCGCTCGTCCTGGCACCTGCTCGCGGGAAGTGTAGCGGCCACGGCCCCTCCGGAAGTTGAGTGGGCGGGGCCGCGCACGGCGCCCGCCGGGGGCTTCTTACTTGTACGCGACCGGTTTGCCGGAAGCGTCCTTGATCTCGGCCCACTGCTTGCGCACCAGCGACTTCACGGCGTCGGGCAAGGAGACGTATTCGAGTTCGGCGGCCATCTTGTCGCCGTTGAGGAAGGCCCACTCGAAGAACTTGAGCGCGTTGCTGGCGTTGACCGGCTTGTCCTGCACCTTCTGCATCATGATGAAGGTGGCGCCGGTCAGCGGCCAGGCTTCCTTGCCAGCCTGATCGGTCAGCACCTGGTAGAAAGTCTTGGACCAGTCGGCAGAGGCGGCAGCCGCCTTGAAGTTCGCGTCGTCGGGCTCGGCGAAGTTGCCGTCCTTGTTCTTCAGCAGCGTGTAGGTCATCTTGTTCTGCTTGACGTAGGCGTACTCGACGTAACCGATCGAGTTCGGCAGGCGGTTGACGAACGCGGCCACGCCTTCATTGCCCTTGCCGCCGGCGCCGGTCGGCCAGTTCACGGCCGTGCCCTCGCCCACCTTGGCTTGCCACTCGGGGTTCACCTTCGAGAGGTAGTTGGTGAAGATGAAGCTCGTGCCCGAGCCGTCGGCACGCCGCACCACCGAGATCGCCGCATCGGGCAGCGGCACACCGGGGTTCAGCGCCGTCAGAGCAGCGTCGTTCCACTTCGTGATCTTGCCAAGGAAGATGTCGCCGAGCACCAGGCCGGTCAGCTTGATCTGCCCCGGCGCGATGCCCTTGATGTTGACGACTGGCACGACGCCGCCGATGACGGTGGGGAACTGCACCAGGCCGTCCTTGGCGAGCTGGTCGTCCTTCAGCGGCATGTCGGACGCGCCGAAGTCGACCGTCTTGGCGCGAATCTGGTTCAGGCCTGCGCCCGAACCGACCGACTGGTAGTTCATGCGCGCGCCGTTGGCCTTGTTGTAGGCGTCGGCCCATTTGGCATAAAGCGGGGCCGGGAAGGTGGCGCCGGCGCCGGTCACGTCCTGGGCGAACGACGCGGTGGCAATCACGCCAAGCGCCGCTGTTGCAGAGCGAATGAAGAACGAGTTCATGGGCAAGCCTTTCCGTGCATTTGAGTTCATGCGCCGGACTGTAGGGATGCCACATGACAAGCCTGTGACAACGGCACTTCACATCGCACCCGCGTGCGCTGGCACGCGGGTGCGCCTGCCACTGTCACATTGAATTCACGGCCTTGTCACATCGGCCGGCATGCTTGAGGCCACCGCGCGGAGCGGCTAGGCCAGCGTGTCTGCGATGCGCTCGGCACAGCGCCGAGCTTGCGCCGCATCACGCGCTTCGACCATCACGCGCACCAAAGGCTCGGTGCCCGATGGCCGGATCAAGACGCGGCCCGCGTCGCCGAGTTCGTGGGTCACCGCTGTCTGCGCGGCTGCGAGCGCGGCGTTGCTCTTCCAGTCGCTGCCCGGCTTCAGGCGCACATTGATCAGCGTCTGCGGAAACAGCGTCACCTCTTCCAGCAGCTGGGCCATCGACCGGCCCGAGCGGCTCACGGCCTGCAGCACCAGCAGCGCGCTGACGATGCCGTCGCCGGTCGTGTGCTTGTCGAGTGCCAGCAGATGCCCGGAGCCTTCGCCGCCTAGTTGCCAGCCGCGCGCCACCAGTTCTTCGAGCACGTAACGGTCGCCGACCTTGGCGCGCACGAAGCCGACACCCCGCTGGCGCAAGGCCAGCTCGACAGCCATGTTGGTCATCAGCGTGCCCACCGCGCCGGGCACCGCGACACCTTGTGCTAGGCGGTCGTTGACCATCAGGTAGAGCAGCTCGTCGCCGTTGTACAGGCGCCCCGCGGCGTCGACGAGTTGCAGGCGGTCGGCGTCGCCATCGAGTGCCACGCCGTAGTGCGCGCGGTGTTCCTTGACGGCGGCCACCAGCGCCGCTGGCGAGGTGGCGCCGAAACCGGCGTTGATGTTGGTGCCGTCGGGGCTGCAGCCGATGGCAACGACTTCGGCGCCGAGTTCGTGGAAGACGTTGGGGGCGACGTTGTAGGCCGCGCCGTGGGCGGCATCGACGACGATCTTCAGGCCCTTCAACGACAGCTCGCTGCTGAACGTGCTCTTGCAGAATTCGATGTAGCGACCGCGCGCGTCTTCAAGCTTGCGGGCCTTGCCCAGGTCGGCCGAACTGACCCACTGCGCGGGCTGCTCCAGGGCCGCTTCGACTTGCTGTTCCCAGACGTCGGGCAGCTTTTCGCCACGCGCCGAGAAGGACTTGATGCCGTTGTCGGGGAAGGCGTTGTGCGACGCGCTGATCACCACGCCGAGGCTGAGTCGCAATGCGCGCGTCAGGTAGGCCACGCCCGGTGTCGGCAGCGGGCCGGTCATCAGCACGTCGACACCGGCCGAAGCGAAGCCGGCCTCGAGCGCCGACTCGATCATGTAGCCCGAGATGCGCGTGTCCTTGCCGATCAACACCGTGGGCCTGGTATCGCCCTGCTTCAGGACACGGCCGACGGCGTGGCCGAGACGCAGCATGAAGTCGGGAGTGATCGGCGATTGACCCACGGTGCCACGAATGCCATCGGTGCCGAAATAAGTTCTGCTCATGTTCTGGTGCTCTCCTCGGCGCGGATTATCGGCGTCGGTCTCAGCCCGGCAATCCCGCAACCGACCACAGCTTCAAGGCATCGACGGTCTGTGCGACATCGTGCACACGCACGATGCGCGCGCCGTGCTGCACCGCCGCCAGCGCAGCGGCCACGCTGGCCGACTGGCGGTCTGCCACACCCCGCCCGGTGATCACCCCCAATGTCGACTTGCGCGACCAGCCGACGAGCAAGGGCCGACCCAGCGTCAGCAATTCGCGCTGCCGGCGCAACAGTGCGACGTTGTGCTCGGGGCTTTTGCCGAAGCCGATGCCAGGATCGAAAACGATGCGCCCGCTGGCAACGCCACGGGCTTCGAGCACTTGGCCACGCCAGCGCAGAAATTCACCGACTTCTTCGATCACGTCGTCGTACGCCGGCCGGGCCTGCATCGAAGCTGGCGTGCCGCGCATGTGCATCAGGCAGACACCGCAGCGGCCGTGCCCGGCCACCACGTCGAGCGCGCCCGGTGTCTGCAGCGCGTTGATGTCGTTGACGATGTCGGCGCCCAGGGCCAGCGCGGCGCGCATCACTTCAGACTTTTGGGTGTCGACCGAGACCGGGCAACCGAGCCGCAGCGCGGCTTCGAGCACCGGCAGAACGCGTGCGAGCTCTTCTTCCAGAGGGACGGCCTGCGCGCCTGGGCGGGTCGACTCGCCACCGATGTCGAGAATGTGCGCGCCGTCGTTCAAGAGCTGCTCGCAGTGGGCCAGCGCCTGCGCCGTGCCGGCATGCCGCCCGCCGTCGGAAAACGAATCGGGCGTGACGTTGACGATGCCCATCACGCGCGGCTGCGTGAGGTCGATGTCGAAGCGTGTGGTGAGCCAGTGCATGGCGAAGCTCGAACAGTGCAGCGCAAACAGAAACGGGGCCGAAGCCCCGTGTCGTGGATGAAAAGCAGCTCGGCCCTCAGGCCGTTGCCGCCGCCGTGCCGGGCGCCGCAGGCGGTGTCGGCGGCACCGTCTTGCTCATCGAAGGGTTCCAGTCCTTCGGCGGGCGCGGCGGCTTGTCGTTCATGATGTCGTCGATCTGCTCGGTGTCGATGGTCTCGTACTCGAGCAAGGCGTTGGCCATCGCGTGCATCTTGTCCTTGTTGTCTTCGATCAGCTTGCGCGCGATCGCGTACTGCTCGTCGAGGATCTTGCGAATCTCGCGGTCGACCGACTGCATGGTCTGCTCGCTCATGTTGGTCGTTTTCGTGACCGAGCGGCCGAGGAAGACCTCGCCTTCGTTGTCGGCATAGACCATGGTGCCGAGCGCGTCGGTCATGCCGTAGCGCGTGACCATGTCGCGGGCGATGTGCGTGGCACGCTCGAAATCGTTGCTGGCACCGGTGGTCATCTCCCCGATGAACACTTCTTCGGCAATGCGGCCACCGAACAGGATCGAGATCGTGCTCAGCATCCGGACCTTGTCGGTGCTGTAGCGGTCGCCTTCGGGCAGCTGCATCGTGACGCCGAGAGCACGGCCGCGCGGAATGACCGTCACCTTGTGCACCGGGTCGGCCTTGGGCACCAGCCGCGCCACCAGCGCGTGGCCCGACTCGTGGTAGGCCGTGTTGCGGCGCTCGTCTTCGGCCATGGCCATCGACTTGCGCTCCGGGCCCATCATGATCTTGTCTTTCGCCTTCTCGAAGTCGCCCATCTCGACCACACGGCCGTTGCGGCGCGCGGCGAACAGAGCCGCTTCGTTCACGAGGTTGGCCAGATCGGCACCGGAGAAGCCCGGCGTACCACGCGCGAGGATGTCGGCGCGAATGTCTTGACCGACCGGCACCTTGCGCATGTGCACGTTCAGGATCTGCTCGCGGCCACGCACGTCGGGCAAGGTCACGTAGACCTGGCGGTCGAAGCGGCCCGGGCGCAGCAGTGCGGGGTCGAGGATGTCGGGCCGGTTGGTCGCGGCCATCACGATCACGCCGAGGTTGGTCTCGAAGCCGTCCATCTCGACCAGCATCTGGTTCAGCGTCTGCTCGCGTTCGTCGTTGCCGCCGCCCAGACCGGCGCCACGGTGGCGGCCGACCGCGTCGATTTCATCGACGAAGATGATGCAGGGCGAGCTTTTCTTGGCCTGCTCGAACATGTCGCGCACACGGGCGGCGCCCACGCCGACGAACATCTCGACGAAGTCGGAACCCGAGATCGAGAAGAACGGGACCTTGGCTTCGCCGGCGATCGCCTTGGCGAGCAAGGTCTTGCCGGTGCCCGGAGGGCCCACGAGCAACACGCCGCGCGGAATGCGGCCGCCGAGTTTCTGGAACTTCTGCGGGTCTTTCAGGAAGTCGACCAGTTCCTTGACCTCTTCCTTGGCCTCGTCGCAGCCGGCCACATCGGCGAAGGTGGTCGTGTTGTTGGCCTCGTCGAGCATGCGCGCCTTGCTCTTGCCGAAGCTGAAGGCGCCGCCCTTGCCGCCACCCTGCATCTGGCGCATGAAGTAGATCCAGACACCGATCAGCAACAGAATCGGGCCCCACGACGCCAGCATGCTGAGCAGGAACGAAGGTTCCTCGCGCGGCTTGACATCGAACTTGACGTTGTTGGCGATCAGGTCGCCGATCAGACCGCGGTCGAGGTAGGTCGCGGTGGTGCGCAACTCTTTGTCGTCGCTGGTCTTGGCGCGGATCTCGGTGCCGCCTGCGCTCTCTTGCAACTGCACGCTCTTGATGCGCTTGCTGCGAACCTCTTCAAGGAAGTCGGAGTACCCGATCATTCCGGTTTGCGATGCACTTCTGTCGAACTGTTTGAACACGGTGAACAGCACGAGTGCGATCACCAGCCAGACAGCCACTTTAGAGAACCATTGATTGTTCACCGCAACTCCATTTCCGGTCCATGAGCTTCGACGCGGCAACCTCGTGCCGCACCATGCAAGCCATGTGCGGACGATTTTAGACCAGTCAAGCCCCGAGTTCGCATTGCAATCCCCGCAGGCCGCGAGCGTGTATCGGGCTGTTTGTGCGCCTTAGGAACGATTATCGGCAGCACCCGCGCGCGACTTCAGGCCGATTCCGACCAGAAAGGTCTCGGCCGACTTGTCTCTGGAAGCCTTCGGCTTGATCGGTTTGACGACCCGGAACGTGGTCTTGAAGAGCTTGGCGAGCTGGCCGTAGCCGCTGCCATGGAACACCTTGCAGACCAGCGCGCCCTGCGGCGTGAGGTGTTTCTGGGCGAACTCGACCGCCAGCTCGACCAGGTGTTCCATGCGCGCGGCGTCGGACACTTCGATGCCCGACAGGTTGGGCGCCATGTCGGAGACCACCACGTCCACCGGGCGTCCGGCGACCAGCGCCTCGAGCTCGGCGACGACCGAATCCTCGCGAAAGTCGCCCTTGATGAAGATCACGCCTTCGATCGGCTCGAAGTCGAGCACATCGAGCGCGATGATCGTGCCGTTGAGCGAGCCCACCGCCGCGCCGCCCACACCCACTTCCTTGGGCGCGAACTTGCGCCGCACGTACTGGCTCCATGCCCCGGGCACGGCACCGAGGTCGACGACGATCTGACCCGGTTTGAGCAGGTGCAATTCTTCGTCGATTTCCTTCAGCTTGTAAGCGGCGCGGGCGCGGTAGCCCTCCTTTTGCGCCAGCTTCACGTAGGTGTCGTTCGTGTGGTCGTGCAACCACGCTTTGTTGACCTTCTTGCTTTTGGTTTGAGTTTTCATCTCGGACCGATAATACGGGTATGACTGCTATTCATTTGACTCCTGCCCAGCGCAAGGAACACCGTGCCGAAGCGCACCACCTCGACCCGGTCGTGATGATCGGCAACGACGGGCTCACGCCCGCGGTGCAGAAGGAAATCGACGCCGCGCTGAACTCTCACGGCCTGATCAAGGTCCGGGTCTTCTCCGACGAGCGGGCCAGCCGCGAGGCCATGTTCGTGGCACTGGCCGACGCCTTGAGCGCCGCACCGATCCAGCACATCGGCAAGCTGCTGGTGTTCTGGCGCCCGATGCCTCCAAAAGAGAAGGTCGAACGCGAGGGCCGCGGCGCTGGCCCAAAGGTCGTGAAGATCCTCAAATTCTCTAAGAGCGGCAACCACCGCGCACAGGTCAAGAAGATCACCGTGATGGGCAACATGCGCATCGCGGCCGGTGGTGAGCTCAAGCGCGCCCGCAAGCGCGTGGGCAGCATCAAGAAGACTTCGCAGCAGTCCTGAATCACGCGGCCTGGCGGGCGCTCAGGCGCCACGTCAGCGCGAGCACCAGCAGGCCCTTCAGCGCGAACAGGCCGCCCGACACGGCGTGCAGCGCGCCGAACGACCACGGGCCTTGCCCGGCACGGGCCGCAGCCATCATCGGCTGCACCGCGAAATGCCCGGCGACCGTGCAGAACAGCGTGCCCAGCAGCAACACCATGTTGGCGCTGAACACCGAGCCCGAACCCGACGCGGCGGCCTGCCGGCTACGCCCGCGCTCCAGCGCGAACAAGAGCAGCGCGAGCGCGAGGCTCGCATACGCCTCCTGCGTCAACACGCGAGCCACGAAACGACCGGCATCGGCAGAAGCGAGGGTCGCGAAGGCAGCCGGGGCCGCCATCACGCCGATGCACAACAGCACGCCGGCCCACAGGCCCGCCAGAACGGCTGAAAAGCGAGCGCTCGTCACGCTTCACCCATAACGAACGGCCATGATCTCGTAGTGCTTGACGCCGCCGGGCGCCTGCACCTCGGCCACGTCGCCGGCGGCCTTGCCGATCAGGGCCCGCGCGATCGGCGAGCTGATCGAAACCAGGCCCTGCTTCAGGTCGGCCTCGTCGTCACCGACGATCTGGTAAGTGACCTTCACGCCGCTGTCTTCGTCTTCCAGATCGACCGTGGACGCGAACACCACCCGGCCTTCGGCATTGAGATTGGCCGGGTCGATGATCTGCGCCGCGGCGAGCTTGCTTTCGATCTCGAGGATGCGGCCTTCGATGAAGCCCTGCTTGTCCTTGGCGGCTTCGTACTCGGCGTTTTCCGACAGATCACCTTGCGCGCGCGCTTCGGAAATGGCCTGGATCACGGCATGGCGTTCGACGCCCTTCAAACGGGCGAGTTCTTCCTTGAGCTTGTCGGCGCCGCGAACGGTGAGGGGAATGGTGACCATGATGAAAACCCTGGAGCAAAAATGAAGCCGCCGCCGGTGGGACCGGCGGCGGCGCTGTGCACGAAATCGACTTTAGTCTAGTGCAGTTCCGCGTGCAATTCCTGCAAGGACATGACCACCAGATCGTCCTGGTGCTTCATGCCTTCGACCGCCGCCTCGCAACCCGCCATGCTGGTGTAGTAGGTGATGCGGTGAGCCAGCGCGGCCTGGCGGATGTGGCGCGAATCGGCGATCGCGGTGCGGGTCTCATCCACGGTCGTGAACACGAGCTGGATCTCGCCGCCCTTGACCATGTCGACGATGTGCGGCCGGCCGTCCTTGACCTTGTTGACGGCCTTGACCGGCACGCCCGCTGCGGCAATCGCCGCGGCCGTGCCTTTCGTGGCCACCAGCAAGAAACCGAGCGCGTGCAGGTCACGTGCCACGGCAACGGCCCGCTCCTTGTCGCTGTTCTTCACGGTCAGGCAAGCGGTGCCGGCACTCGGCAGGCGCGAGCCGGCGCCGAGCTGGCTCTTCAGCATCGCTTCGCCGAAAGTGCGGCCTGCGCCCATGACCTCTCCGGTCGAACGCATCTCAGGCCCGAGGATCGGGTCGACGCCGGGGAACTTGTTGAACGGGAACACCGCTTCCTTGACCGAGAAGTACGGCGGAATCACTTCGACCGGCGGCTTGCCATTGCGGCTGCGCTGGCTGCTCAGCTTCTGCCCGACCATGCAGCGCGCCGCGATCTTGGCCAGCGGCTGGCCGGTGGCCTTCGAGACGAAGGGCACGGTGCGCGAGGCACGCGGGTTCACTTCGAGCACGTAGACGACGGCGTTGTCACCTTCGCCCTGGATCGCGAACTGCACGTTCATCAGGCCGACGACCTTGAGCGCTTTCGCCATCAGGATGGTCTGGCGCCGCATCTCGTCCTGCAGCGCCTTCGGCAGCGAATACGGCGGCAGCGAACAGGCCGAGTCGCCGGAATGGATGCCGGCCTGCTCCACGTGTTCCATGATGCCGCCGATGATCACTTCGGTGCCGTCGCTGATGCAGTCGACATCGACCTCGATCGCGTCGTCGAGAAAGCGGTCGAGCAAGACCGGCGACTTCTCGCTGACACGCACCGCTTCGCGCATGTAGCGC
>JANYFX010000664.1 GCA_025359585.1 Rhizobacter sp.
GGTCTGGGCGGCGCGCTCGTCGTGATGTCGCTCGGCCACATCGAGCCCAACTTCAGCTTCTGGACCACCTCAAAACGCGGCCAGCACGAAGTTGATCGCCATCGCCTGCCGCACCGAGCCGCCGAGGTATTCGACCCGCAACTCGTTCTCGCGCACGGCCAGCGTGACGAGGCCGCGCGTGCTGTCGAAGTAGACCCGGGCGAGCAGGCCCATCACGGTGGCCACGAAGAGCGTGACGAGGTAGAGGATGTAGCCGACGCGCGCATCGGGCAGCTTCTGGCCGAGCAGCGTCGGCCGGCCGAGGTTGAAGCCGTCGGAGCCGCCCAGCACTTCGAGCTTCATCAACAGGCCGTAGGTCACCATCGACAGCGCGAGCGTCAGCATCGCGAAGAAGATGCCACGGTAGCGCGACAGCAGCGGCGCGAACGGTGCGGCGATCAGCACCGCGACCAGCCCGCCGGCGAGCGGCAACCCGAGCGCATCGGTGAAGCCGAGCTTGTTGAACATCAATGCGGCCGTGTAGCCGCCGATCGCGAACACCATGCCTTGCCCGAAGGGCACGACACCGCCGCGCATCAGGCCGACGATGCCGAGCGAGACCAGGCCGTTGGCCGCGGCCATCGTGATCAGGAAGGTGAGCCACTTCGGGCTGAAAAACCCGACCGCGGCAAGCACCGCAAAAGCGAGGGCACCGAGCGCCGCCGTGCGGCGATGCGTCGGCAGGGCAGGCGCCGAACGCGCCGCGGGCAATGAATTCAGAATCGCGGCCATGGTCTCAGATCTTGCGCGCCTGCGTGCGCTGGAACAGGCCTTCGGGCCGGAACATCAGCACCACCGCCATCACGATGTAGATCGAGAACAGCTCGGCCACCGGCGCCGTGTGCACGGCGAGCGAGCGCGCCAGGCCAACGATCAACGCGCCGACGGCTGCACCCTCGATGCTGCCCAGGCCGCCGATGATCACGACTGCGAACGACACGATGATCACGCCGACCGACACGCCCGGCTGCACCGAGATCATCGGCGCGGTGAACGCGCCGCCGAGCGCGGCGAGGAAGATGCCGACCGAGAACGCCAGCATGTACACGCGCGACACGTTCACGCCCATGCTCGATGCGATCTCGGCGCTGTGGATGACCGCCAGCATGATCTTGCCCTGGCGCGTGCGGTTCAGCCCCCACCACACCAGCAGGCCGACGACGACGGCCAGGGCGACCAGCACGAAGTCGTAACCCACCCAGGTCTGCACGCCGACGTGAACGTTGCCGAACAGGCTGTAGGGCTCGGACACGTAGTACGGGTTCGCGCCCCAGACGAGCTTGGTCACGTCTTCCAATATCAGGAACATCGCGTAGGTCACGAGCACCAGCAGCACCTCATCGCGGCCATAGAAAAAACGCAGCAGGCCGCGTTCGGTGAGTGGTGCCACCACGGCCGCCACCACGACGGCCGCCAGCAGCATCGCCACCAGCGAAAACGCCGGCGCCCAGTGCATGCTGGCGCCCCAGCCGACGAAGCTCGCCGCCGCGTAGGCGCCGAGTGCGTAGAAGCTGCCGTGCGCGATGTTCAGGATCTTCAGCACCCCGAACACCAGCGTCAGACCGAGCGCGACGATGAACAGCCACGACGCGTAGGTCAGGCCGTCGATCAGGATCGTGAAAACGGAATTCATCGTCGCGCCCTTTGCTTCAGCAACTCAAGGGCAGCCCTTGGCACCGGGGAAGCCGGCCTTGATCCACTCTTCCGACTTCATGTTCGCGGGCGGGTTCACGCACTCGGCCGGGAAGCGCTGGATGTCGTCGAGCACCACCATCTTCTTGGCCGCGTCGTAGCGGGTCTTGCCGATGGCCGTGTCCTGGATCGCCTGGTGGCCGTCGCCCAGCGCCATACGGATCTTGCCGGCCGGCGAGTCCCATTCCATGCCCTTCAACGCGGCGGCGAGTTGCTCGTGGTTCGGCTTCTTGCCCCCATTGGCGGCCATCGCTTTTTCGACCGCGAGTTTCAGGCCGAGCAGCGACTGCACCATGCGGTACGGGGCCTGAACCGGGTAGACGTTGTAGGCCTTCGAGTACAGGTCCCACCACCAGTCGTTCAGCGCCGACTTCGGCGACATCAAACCGTAGGCGCCGCGTGCACCGAGGATGGTGCCGTCGGGCATCTTCTCGCCCAGGCCCGGCAGCACGTGGTCAGCCGCCGACAGCACGACCTGCGTGCGCTTGAACAGCCCGCGCGGGCCGGCTTGCAGGATGAACGCCTGCAGGTCGCCACCCCACAGGGACGAGTGCGTCACGTCGGCCGGCTTGGCCATCAGCGCCGAGATCTCGGTGCCGTACTGGCCGGCGCCGAACTTG
>JANYFX010000667.1 GCA_025359585.1 Rhizobacter sp.
CTCCATCAGGCTCGACAGACCCTTCACCGCTTCATCGACCTCGTCTTCATAGAACTCCGCTGCCTTGCCGAGCATCTGGTCGAGCGAACCCGACTCTTCACCGATCGCGCACATCTGGATCACCATGGTCGGGAAGACGCCCGTGGTTTGCATCGAGGTGGTCAGTGCCGAGCCGGTGGACACGTCTTTCTGGATCTGCTCGGTGGCTTCGAGGAACACCGCATTGCCCGCGGCACCACCGACCGAGTCGAGCGCTTCGACCAGCGGCACACCGGCCGCGAACATGGTGGACAGGGTGCGGGTCCAGCGCGCCACGGCGGACTTGTTGACCAGGTCGCCGAACACCGGCACCCGCAGCAGCAGCCGGTCCATCGTCTTTTGCATCTTGACCGAGCGTTTCCACGACTGCATGAAGAAGTAGATGCCACCGCCGAGAAAGCCGAAGATCAGGTACCAGTACTTGACGAAGAATTCCGAGATCGCCATCACCACCAGCGTGGGTGCGGGCAGTTCGGCGCCGAAAGAAGAAAACACTTCCTTGAACGCCGGGATCACGAAGATCATGATGACCGAGAGCACGACGAAGGCCACCACCATCACGGCCACCGGGTAGATCAGCGCCGACTTGATCTTGTTCTTGATCGCCATCGTCTTTTCCTGGTAGATGGCCAGGCGGTCGAGCAGCGTTTCAAGAATACCGCCCGCTTCGCCGGCTTCAACGAGGTTGCAGTACAGCGCGTCGAAAAACAGCGGGTGCTTGCGGAAGGCAGAAGACAGGCTGGTGCCGGTCTCGACATCGGAGCGGATGTCGATCAGCAGGCGCGTCATCTTCGCGTTCGTGCTGCCACGGGCGACGATGTCGAACGACTGGATCAGCGGCACACCGGCGCGCATCATCGTGGAAAGCTGGCGCGTGAACACCGCGATGTCTTTTTGCTTGATCGCCTTGCCACCCGAGAGGCGGCGCTTCTTGACCTTGTTGACGAGGATTCCCTGGCGGCGCAGGCTGGCACTGACCTGGGCCTCGCCGCCGGCGCGCATCTCGCCACGAACGGTCTTGCCGTTCTTGTCCTTGCCTTCCCACTCGAAGACGATTTCCCTGATGCCCTTGGTGGCCGTTGCTGTCGCCATGGTGCGCTGCGAGGAAGCTGCTTCCCCGTCCCTTCGATAGTGTTTGGTTATTCGTTCGTCACCGAGATCACTTCTTCGAGCGTGGTGGCGCCGTTGCGCACCTTTACCAGCCCGGACTGGCGCAGATCACGCACCCCCTCACGCTGCGCCTGCGCAGCGATGTCCATCGAGGTGCCTTCGTTCAGGATGATTCTCTGAATCTCTTCGGTGATCGGCATCACCTGGTAGATGCCGACGCGGCCCTTGTAGCCGTTGTTGCAGGCCGAGCAACCCACGGCGCGGTAAGGCCGCCACGTGCCGTCGAGATCGGCGGCGTTGAAGCCGGCCTTGAGCATGGCCTCGCGCGGGTAGTCGGCCTGGGTCTTGCACGTTTCGCAAAGCTTGCGCGCCAGGCGCTGGGCGGTGATCAGCAACACGCTGGAGGCGATGTTGAACGGCGCCACACCCATGTTGAGCAGGCGCGTCAGCGTGGTCGGCGCGTCGTTGGTGTGCAGCGTGGACATCACCATGTGGCCGGTCTGCGCGGCCTTGATCGCGATGTCGGCCGTTTCAAGGTCGCGGATTTCGCCGACCATGATGATGTCCGGATCCTGGCGCAGGAAAGACTTGAGCGCGGCCGAGAACGTCAGGCCGGCCTTGTCGTTCACGTTCACCTGGTTCACGCCGGGCAAGTTGATTTCAGCGGGGTCTTCGACGGTCGAGATGTTCACGCCCGGCTGGTTCAGGATGTTCAGGCAGGTGTACAACGACACGGTCTTGCCACTGCCGGTCGGGCCGGTGACGAGCACCATGCCGTAGGGGCGCTGAATGATCTTGAGCAGGCGGTCTTTTTCGATCTTCTCGTAGCCGAGCGCTTCGATGCCGACCTTGGCGCTGGACGGATCAAGAATCCGGATCACGATCTTCTCGCCGAACAGCGTGGGCAAGGTGCTGACCCGGAAGTCGATCGCCTTCGAGCCGAACTTGAGCTTCATGCGGCCGTCTTGCGGCACGCGTTTTTCGGCGATGTCGAGGCGTGAGATCACCTTGATGCGCGACGAGAGCTTGTCCTTGATGGCGATCGGCGGTTGCGTGATCTCGCGCAACTCGCCGTCGATGCGAAAGCGCACGCGGTAGTGGTACTCGTAGGGCTCGAAGTGCAGGTCGGACGCGCGCGCGTTGATTGCGTCGATCAGCATCTTCTGCAGGAAGCGCACAACCGGTGCGTCTTCGACATCGGAGGTCGGTTCGTTCGATTCCTGCGGCGTGGTGACGTCGTCGGTGACATCGAACTCGAAATCGCCCGACGACATCGACTCCAGCGTCTCGCTGGCGCTGACGCCGCTGCTCTCCAGCATCTTGGCGAGCTTGTCGTGCTCGACGATGACCCATTCGGGCGAGAGTTGGGTGGCGAACTTGATGCGTTCGACCGCTTCCTGGTCGGTCGGATCGGCGCCGCCGATGAACAAGCGGCTGCCACGTTTGCCGAGCACGACGACCTGGTATTGCGCGGCGAGCTTGCCGTCGATGACGTTGCGCGGCAAGCGCTGCGGGTCGATCGAGGACAGGTCCAGCAAAGGCAATGCCAGCGCGCTGGACAGCGTGTGCGCCAGATCGGCTGGTGACACGGCGCCGGCGGCGATGACCGATGCCACGAAACTGCTGCGTTTGTCCTTGGCGCTGCGAACGAGGTCTTCGGCGATCTTGGCCTGCAGCTTGCCCGCGTGGACAAGCACCCGCGCTACCCCGGAGAGCGCGGACTGTGGGGCTTCGGCCAATGTATCCACTGATCGTTGGTTCAAGTCATGCAGCAAGAAAACAAATGATCATCTCTGATTCATCAAGCACTGTAAACGCGTTCGGCGTTAGCGCTCGCCAACAATTCACGCTCGGTTCCTGTCCCATTGAAACAGATTGAACAGACCGTGGATGGGAAGAAATGAACCGAACTCTGCCGGGTATTCGCACCGATGGGTTCGCTCGATGCAACGACTTTCCAGCCGCTCGGCTGCGAGTTGCCAGAGACCCCTCCCGATCGGGAAAGTACCAAGAAGAATCAACAGCTTAGCACGCGTTTCGGAGAAACGGGATTCGGATTGCCTCGCGGCCGATTTGCTGCGCACTTCATCACTCCAGCGGCACGCGCAAACGACGGCAGCCGGCGTAGAGCCGAATCAAGATTTGCGAGACACGAAGTGAAATGATGGTCGGGGTGAGAGGATTCGAACCTCCGGCCTCTACGTCCCGAACGTGAGGACTGGGAGGCTTGAACAGATTTCGGAACCTTTCGCCACCTATGAACGTACTCGGCGAGCGGCGCGAATTCATTCCGCTACTGTTCGCAGGTTTGCGCTATTCTGTTACCCCAGAGTTACCCCGGGAACAGAGCATGGCCAAGGCGTTGGACTTCACGAACCTTAAGATCCAAGCACTCCCCGCCCCCGAGTCCGGGCGCGCTGAGTACAAGGACACCAAGGAGCAGGGGCTGTACCTTCGCGTGACGGCCGCCGGGGTCAAGACCTTCTCCTTTGTCGGTCGAGCCAAAGGGTCGCACCGAGTCGAGCGCCTCACGCTTGGCAAGTACCCTCAGGTGAAGCCCGACGAGGCTCGCGGCCGCGCGCGCGAAATGGCTGGGCGGCTGGCCTCCGGGATCAGTGTCGCCGCCGCGTCGCGCGAGAAGAAGGGCGAGATGACGGTGGCCGAGCTATGGGACAGGTACTACGCCTTCATCGAGAAGACCACCAAAACGCCGCTGGCGACCAAGGAGGTCTGGGACACCTACGTGGCGTCGACCTGGTCAAAGCGGCGTCTGTCCGAGGTATCAGCTCTGGATGTGGAGCGATGGCACCTAGAGTTGCCGACGCTCATCCTGAAACGTCGCGAGGAGAACACAGCGGAGCTGCGCGCGCGGGACGAAGCGCGCCGGCGCGAGATCGCGGCGCGTCAGGCGATTCGCCGGCGCGGGCCTGACCCGAAGCCGAAGCCCGAGACGCCGCGCCGCGTGGCCAAGCGGGTCACTGGCAAGGTCAGCGCGAATAAGGCGCTGGGGGTGCTGCGCGCGATGTACAGCTTCGCGCTCGACCCGAAGCGGGCCTACTTCACCGGCATGAATCCGGCCAGCAAGCACAAGATGTTTGAGGTCCAGGACCGCGAGCGCTTCCTGCAGCCTGCGGAGATGGCACCCTTCTTCGAGGCGGTCGCGGCAGAGCCGAACGAGACCATGCGAGACGCGATCCTCGTGGCGCTGCTGACCGGCCAGCGCCGCGGGAACGTCCTGCCGATGCGCTGGTCCGAGATCGACTTCGATCGGGCCGAATGGAAGCTGTCCGGCGAGCTCACCAAGAACAAGAAGCCGCATGTCGCACCGCTGACGACCGAGGCCTTCGAGATCCTGAAGCGACGGTGGGAGAGCCGGACGTCCGCCGTGTTTGTCTTCCCGGCGATGTCGAAGCGGAACAAGACGGGCCACATCGGCGAGCCGAAGACCGCGTGGCGTCGAATCATGGACCGGTCAGGCATCACCGAACTCATCTTCCACGATCTGCGGCGCACGCTGGGCAGCTGGCAGGCCCGCGGCGGCGCGTCGCTGGTGATGATTGGCAAGAGCCTGAACCACAAGACGCCCGAGGCGACCGCGATCTACGCGCGGCTGGACATGGATCCGGTCCGCGAGTCGATGGGTAGCGCGGCGTCTGCGATGTTCGTGGCCGGTGGGGTCAAGCAGACGGCGCAGGTCGTCGCGCTGTCGTCCCCGAGGCCCTCAGGACAAGTGGAAGCGGGCCAGACGGACGCCAAGAAGGCGGCGAAGCAGGGGTGAGCGATTCGAGAACGCGAACTCTGTCACTTGCGGTGTGTATTGTTATGCAATACACTGCTATCCAACGCATATCACATTGATCGATGATTCAAACGTTCAAGCACAAGGGCCTCGAACGGTTCTTCACCAAGGGTGATCACCGTGGAATCCCGGCTCAGAGTGCTGCGCGGATCGAGCGAATGCTTGATCGACTCGATGCGAGCGTGACGGCCGCAGACATGGACCTTCCGGGCTACCGCTTCCATCCGCTGAAGGGCGCGCGCGCCGGCGAGTTTGCGGTGAGCGTGTCGGGCAACTGGCGCATCACGTACCGCTTCAACGGCGAAGACGCGATCGATGTGAATCTTGAGGACTACCACTGAGGCATGAACATGAAGTCTCTACGCAACCCGAACCGCCGGCCGACGCATCCGGGCGCGATCCTGCTTGAGGACGTGCTGCCGAGCATCGACCTTCCGCAGAGCCGCTTCGCCGAGCTGCTCGGTGTGAGCCGCTTGACCGTGTCGCAGCTCCTGCACGGGCACCGCGCGCTGTCTCCGGACATGGCCATGCGCCTTGAGAAGCTGCTCGGCACGAGTGCGGAGAGCTGGCTGCGCATGCAGGAAGCGGTCGACCTGTGGGAGGCCCGCCAGCAGCCGGAGAAGTTCGCCACGATCAAACGCCTACCGGCGGCTGCCGCGGCGTGACCCCGGTGCCTCAGCGGACCTGAGGCAAAGCGCAGGGAACGGCTGTTTGTACCAGCCGCCCCTGCTGACCAAAACGCACACACCTGAAGGACCGTGCACCATGGCTACCTGCACTTTAACCACGACCGCGACAGGCTTCCTCGGAGTCACCAGTCCGGAACACAGAGAAGCCGGGCTGGAGATGCCCATCTCGGCCCTCATCACGAGGATCTCGGAGCGGCTGCGCGAGCAAGCCGTGGTTTCGCGCAGGGCGACTGCGCTGATCGCGCTGGGCCTCGAGTACCTGCCGAACGATTCCGACACCGACAAGGCCGAAGCGCTGATCTCTGCACTGCAGCCACATCTGAAGGACCTCGATGACGGGCTCTGCGAATTCGGTGGCTACTTCGAGGCGTTGATCGTGCGCGCGAAGGAGGCGAGCCGTGGCTGAGACGAAATCCAACCGCGATCGCTACTACGACGCGCAGACGGTAGTCCGCATTGGCGCGCCAGGCGTGACACGCATCGAGTTGAACCTCTTCGAGGACGAATATTGCGGAACGTCCAGCGCGCTCGCTGCGGCCGGGTTGCTGCCCCTCGAAAGGTTCCCCGGCATGCCCGGCCAGAACGCGATTTCGTCCATCTTGCGGCCGCGGAATACGGTGCGTGCCGATGGAGAGCGCTGGAACACCACTCCAGGTCGAATGTGGGTCTGTCGGCAGATCGACGGAGGATTCCGAGTACACCTCGTGGTGAGCTACGACGAGCGGGACACGCGGCATGCAGCGAAGACGGCTCGTGAGAGTGCAGCCGAGGCGGCCGCTGAGGCGGTGCTCAAGGAACTCCCGGTACACCAGCGAAGGTACCTTGAGGAAGTCGTCAGGGGTCAGGGCACTGTGCACTGCGCCGAGCGATGGTTTCTCGATCCGGAGTGGCTGGCGCGCGAGAAGGTCGATCGCCGGACCGCTGCAGCGGTTCTGCGCGGCCTCGACGTGTTTCGGCGCGCTGACATCGAGCGTGACCTGATGCTTCGACCGCTCAAGGATGCGGCGAACATCATCGATCGAATCCGGGTGCAACATGGCTGACCAGCGCCGCATGATCTCGGCCGCCGACCGTGAGCTGCTCGACGACCTCGACACAATGACCCAGCAGATCGCCTACAAGGCTGAGGTGTTGCCTGAGGGGGTCGCCGCTCGAGTCGTGGCGGAGGGCGTGGCTGAGCTCATCCCCAAGCGCGTTTGGTCACAGGCGCCGCTTGGCGCGCAGGTCCTGACGGCTCGCCTCACCATCATGGTCCACGAGCGCATGGATCGTCCGCCGGCGCAGGGCCCGCGCGTGGCGGCAGGCTGACGCCGAGCACATGAGCGGCGCCACCCTACGTCACCGCCCAATTCTCGGAGGTGTTTTCGGGAAGGGACGGTACGCGCTCGCGTCGATGCCGTGCGTCGTGAAAGGCCTGCACGCCGTTCGCTACATGGTTCTCGAGCCGACGAGCGGCGTCGTGCTCAGCATCGCCGACGCGAAGGTCGACGCGCTGGACTCGGCGCGAGCGGTCCTACACGCTGCAGAGCAACTCGCGCAGCAGCAGGCCGACGCCGCTGCGCACGAGGCGCAACAGTGCGAGCTGTGGCCGCGGGAGGATGCGTCGCCTGC
>JANYFX010000718.1 GCA_025359585.1 Rhizobacter sp.
AGAGGATGAGGATCGAACTCACGACCTTCGCATTGCGAACGCGACGGGTACCGCCAAACGTAACTCGACTGACCTTTACACTGTTATATAGATCAACGACTTAGCCTATACTGAGCTTACCGTCGCATGCTGAAATTAGCCGGTGTTCATCTCCCCGGCATCTCCCCGATTTCATGCGACGGTCAGAAGGGGTAGGTTGCATGTCCTCGTTGAACCCGGCCGCCACGGCCATCATTCAGGCGCTTTCGGTGCCCGGCCTCGACGCTGGGCAGCGAGGCGCGTTGTCCCTGGCGCTGCAGTCGGTGCTCGCGCCGGCTACCCCAGCACCGAAGGCGGGGAGGGCTCGCGCGCCGGCCGCGCCGCAGCGTGAGCGCAGAGCCGAAACGATCACGCTGGGTAAAGAGAGCGTTGCAGCGATGCCGCTGCCCACAACCGGCGAGAGATACGTCTATGACACGGTGTGCCCGCAACTCGCGGTCAGGCTGCGCCCCGGTGGCCGCACGTACATCGTTCAAACGTGGGACCGCGAGCGGAAACGATCGGCGCGGGTCACGCTGGGCAAGACCGACACGTTGACACCTGAGCAAGCGAGGCGCAAGGCGCAAACGATGGTCGCCGACATTGGTAACGGTGTGGACATCCGGCGGCCGGCGGTCGACGGCATTACGGTGGCCGACTTGATCGACAAGTGGCACACCGAAAAGTCACACAGTGTGCGCACCGCTGACGAACTCAAGACGAAGGCGCTGCACTACCTAGGAAAGCTCGCGTTCCGGCGAGCCTCTGAGATAACGCGCGAGGACATGGGCACGATTCATAGCCGCATCGCGACGGAGGCGCGCAAGCGCATTCACAAGCGCGTCAATGGGGAACTGCAATGGGTTGAGACGGGCCCCGTGGGCCTGCCCGCAACCGCCGACAAATGGCGCGCAACGTTGAACGCGGTATTTACGTGGGGGGCAAGGAAGGGCCTAGTGATCAACAACCCCGCAGAGGGCATAGAACAAGCATTCGACGCCAAAGGCGCACAGCGATCGAACTACCTGCGCGGCGACGAACTGCTGCGCTTCTGGAAAGCGCTTGAGGCCGACAGCGACGCCGACGCGCGCGACGTGTTCCTGCTGCTGCTGCATACCGGTCAGCGCCGCGGCAACGTTCTAGCTATGCGCTGGCAGACGATCGACCTAGCGCACGGATTGTGGACGCTTGGAGCCGTCGACACGAAGCAGCGTAAGGTGCAGACCACACCCCTAACGGCGCAGGCGAGCGCAATACTTAAACGACGCCGGAAGGGCGCGGCGCATGAGTGGGTGTTTCCAGCAACCCGGACGACGGGCCCAAACAACGAGATTGGCCCGATGAACGAAACCCGTTTGCGCGACGCTTGGGAGCGCATCTGCACAGTGGCCGGCATCGCCGATATGCGCATCCACGACTTGAGGCACACGGCGGGTTCATGGCTCGCGCGCGGGGGTGCGAACGAGGCCATACGGCAGAAGGCCCTAGGCCATCAAACGCCAGCCATGGCCGCGCGGTACTCGCACCTCGAACTAGACCCCGTGGCCGCAGCGATGCAACGCATGGGCGACGCGATCGAGGCCGCGGCGAAGCCGGTCACCAAAGGCCGGGGGAAGCGAGCATGACGCGCGGCAGTCAGGCAATGCAACGGTGGAGTGACCTCGCCGCGGGTAGGCACAGCCCGGAGACTCTTGCCTGGGTTGCAGACGTTGCACGTGCAGTCATGCGTGCGAGCCAAGCGAAGGCGGGAAATCCTCGCCGCACGGAGATGCTCAAGGCCGTGCAACTGGACGGGAGGCTCGGGGACGAGCGAGACGCGATCCGAGCGCTCGCCGAGAGCCTTGCAGGTGACAAACCGCAGATGCGCCAGATGGTCGCGTTCGTGCTCGGGCTAACCGATGACACCGCGGAAGAAGCGATCGACGCCCGCGTGCGACGAGCCGTCAAGGATTGACCCTAGAAATTAGCGCGGCACGTCCGACGCAAACTGTACAGAACGCGATTAGACGTGCCGCGAGCCCATCCATATCGTTCGATCCCATACCGAAGCACACGGCGTGTTTTGGGGCTTACCGGGATTGCACGATGGACACTCAGACCCAACAGACTGACCCGCTGCTGAATACGCGGCAAGCGGCCGAACGCCTCGGCGTGGAGCCGACCACGCTAGAGGTGTGGCGGTCAACGAAGCGCTACCCGCTGGCCTACGTCAAGGCCGGCCGCAACGTGCGCTATCGACTCAGTTCGATTGAAGCGTTTTTGAACGCACGCACGGTGGCCGCATGAGCGCCGCGATCGAGCAGGCCGTCGAGCGCTATGCCCTTGCCTTTGTTGAGCAGATCAAAGCCGAGATCGCCGCCCACGAAGGCCGGTATCGTTACCTGACTAAGGTAGTCGTTTTGGCCCAGGCCCGCAACGTCGCACGGGCCCGCGGCGTGCCGGTGGACCCCAAAGTCGATGCGATCTTGGGCGATTGGCCCAGGGGCGACCTGCCATGAGCGCGCAAGCCCCCACACTGCAGCAGGCGCTATCGGCGCTCATCGACGCACTCAAAGAATCGCACGACGCGACCTTCGCCGAGGCCCGGCGACAGTATCTCGACATGCGCGCCCGAGGTGTGGAGTTCCCGACGGAACTCGCCGAGCAACTCGA
>JANYFX010000749.1 GCA_025359585.1 Rhizobacter sp.
ACCGGCGTGATCGCGATGTTCCTGTGGTTCTACGCGCTCGGCAACCTGCCGCTCGCGACCGCGATGACGCTGAACTACATGTCATCGGTGTGGATGGCGCTGTTCCTCATCGGTGGCGCGGTCGTGCTCGGCAGCGCGCGTGTCGACGGCCGGCTGATCGCTACCGTGCTGCTCGGCTTCGCCGGCGTGGCACTGGTGCTGCGTCCCACCATCGACGAGCAGCAGCTCTGGTATGGCCTGATGGGCCTGCTCTCGGGTGTGATCGCGGCCACCGCCTACCTGCAGGTCACGGCACTCGGCCGCGCCGGCGAGCCGGAGTACCGCATCGTCTTCTACTTCTCGCTCGGCGGTGTGTGCGCCGGCGCACTCACGCTGCTGTGGAACGGCGGCTTGCACGCGCACACCTGGAAGGGCGCGGGCCTGTTGTTCGCCGTGGGCTCGCTGGCCACCGTCGCGCAGTTCCTGATGACCCGCGCCTACAGCAACGGGCGCACGCTGGTGAACGCGAGCCTGCAGTACCTGGGCATCGCGTTTTCCTTCACCTACGGCGTGCTGCTGTTCGACGACCGCGTCACCTGGATGGCGCTGCTGGGCATGCTCCTGATCGTGCTGGCAGGGCTGTCTGCCACGCTGCTGCGCAGCCGCGCCACCCCCACCGATACCAAGAACGCACCCCTGGAATCATGATGACCACCGACCACACCACACTCGTCTCCGCCGACACGCTGCGCACCCTGCTCGGCTCGGGTCGGCCCGTCGTGTTGATCGACACCGGCTTCGACCTGGCCGACGTGGCCGCCGGCGAACGCAGTTGGCGCGAAGGCCACGTGCCGGGCTCGCTCTACCTGCACCTCGACCGCGACCTGAGCGGCCCCAAGACCGGCACGAACGGCCGCCACCCGCTGCCGGCGCGCGACGTGTTCGCCGCCACGCTCGGGCGCTGCGGCATCACGCCGCAGACGCAGGTCGTCGCCTTCGACAGGCAAGGCGGCATGTACGCGGCGCGGCTGTGGTGGATGCTGCGCTGGATGGGGCATTCGGCAGCCGCTGTGCTCGACGGCGGCGTGGCCGCGTGGGTGGCTTCGGGCGGCACGCTCGTGACGCAAGACAGCGCACCCGTTGCCGCCCCGCCCTGCCCCGACCGTGCCCCGCTTGCCACGACGATCGGTGCCGATTCACTCGCCGCACGCCTCGGCCGCGCCCGCCTGATCGACGCCCGCGCCGGCGAGCGTTTTCGCGGCGAGGTCGAGCCGCTCGACGCGGCCGCCGGCCACATCCCCGGCGCGCTGAACCGCTTCTTCAAGGACAACCTCGACGCTGCCAGCGGCCGCTTCAAGCCGGCTGCGCAACTGCGCGCCGAATTCGCCCCGCTGCTCGGTGCCGCGAGCGCCGCCGAGGTCGTGCACCAGTGCGGCTCGGGCGTCACCGCCTGCCACAACCTGCTGGCCATGGAACACGCCGGGCTGACAGGTTCGGTGCTCTACGCCGGCTCGTGGAGCGAGTGGTCGGCGAACCCTTTGCTGCCGGTGGCGCGCGGCTGAGCCGGCGCGCTGCGTCCTTGTCCTACGTCAAACCGGGGCCTGCAAAACCACTCACGAAGGAACGCCCGAAGTAGCATGATGTCTCACGGTTTCCGCAACGTCAGGAGATGACCATGTTCAAGCGCATCCTCGTTCCGACCGACGGTTCAGACATCACCGCCAAGGCCATCACGACCAGCATCGCGCTCGCCAAATCGGTGGGCGCGCAGCTCTACACGATCAGCGTGAAAGAGCCGTTCCCGTACAGCGCCATTTCCGAAATGCAGCCCACGCCGCCGCAGGAGTTCTTCGACGCGCAGGAGCGCATCGCCTCCAAACGGGTGCAACACGTGGTCGAGTTGAGCCAGGCAGCAGGCCTGATGTGCCACGCGCACACCGTGGAAGCGCTGCACCCCTGGGAAGCCATCATCGACCACGCCAAGCGCATGGAATGCGACCTGCTCGTGATGGCCTCGCACGGCCGGCGCGGCGTGTCGGCCTTGCTGCTCGGCAGCGAAACGCAGAAGGTGCTGACGCACTCGAAAGTGCCGGTGCTCGTCGTCCGCTAGAACAGCGAGTTGATCGCTGATTCAGTGCGCGTGCAGTTGCTGCACCGCCACCAGCACGATCAGCAAACCGGCGGCCAGCCAAGCCAGTTGCGCCACCGTCTCGCGCAAGGTGAGGCGGTGCTGCAGCTGCGGGATCAGGTCGGCCACCGCCACGTAGATGAAGCTGCTCGACGCCACCACCAGCAGGTAAGGGAACAACGCTTCCCAAGGCCCGACGATGAAGTAGCCGATCACGCCACCGAGCACCGCGGCCATGCCCGACAGCGCGTTGTAGAACAGCGCGCGGCCACGTGAAAAGCCGGCGTTGAGCAGCACGATGTAGTCGCCCACCTCCTGCGGAATCTCGTGCGCGATGATCGCG
>JANYFX010000751.1 GCA_025359585.1 Rhizobacter sp.
TTCACGCGCTGCGTTCGGTGCCGCGACCCGCGCGCTGAGCTGCACCCTGGCGGCCGGCACGGCGCGCTCGCCGTGCCACTGCAGGCCTTGCAGCGCGAGCCGAAGTTTGTTGACCTCGAAACGCAGCGGCTCGGCGGTGGCTTCGCGGCCACGTGCCAACGCGTCGCTCACACGCACCTGGCCGCCGTCGAGCAGCAAGTCTTTGACCTGCACATTCCACACAGGCTCGGTCGCCGCCGCGTGCGTGGCTGCCGTACCGGCGCTGGCCGGGGCCGCCGGCGCAACGACCCAGCGCTGCAGGTTCAAACGACCGTCGGTGTCGCGCGCCACGGCCATCGACGGCTGCAGCAGTTTGACGCTGCCGAGCACCACGCTGCGGCCTGGCAGGTCCAGCTGCACGTCGGCCAGCACGAGCTGCTTGAGCGACAGCGCATCGGGCGCCGCACGCACGCTGCGCTCGGCCGGCTCGCGCACACGCAGCGCATCGATCGTGGCCTTGTCGATGGCGAGTTTCAGGCGCGGCGCATCGGCCGCCGCCGACCAGTCGAGCGTGGCCTGGGCCGACAAGCGGCCTTCGACGCTGGGCACGAGCGTGGCGCTCAGGTAGGGCGCGAACGCTTCGAGCGCCAGCGTTTCGAGCTTCAGGTTCAAGCGCGCTTCGCGGTCGGTGACCGGCCCTTCGGCGCTGAAGCTGCCGAGTGCCGGGGCGGCATTGCCTTGCGCGCGCAGCGTGCCGGCGAGGTTCAGCACCATGCCTTGTTTGACCGGCAATCGAACCTGCTGGAGACGCAGGCTCAGGCCGTCGAGTTGCCAGGCGGCGGCCGGTTTCACGGCCGCGTCGTTCCACAGCACGCGGGTGTCGGTGAGCTCCAGCGTTTCGAGGCTGAGCTGCCAGGCCGGCGCAGCCGCAGCGGCGGCTGGCGCCGCGCTCGCAGCCGAGGCCGTCGTTGCAGCGGCTGGCACCGCAGCAGTCTTGTCGCCGGCCAAAGAAAGCAGGTTGATGCGGCCGTTCGCGTCGCGCGCAGCGTTCAGTTGCAAACCGCTGACCGACAGGCCTTCGAACGCGAGCTGGCGCGCCAGCGGCTGCACGTCGCGCAGCCCGAGCTGGAGCTTCTGCCAGGCCAGCAGCGGCGCGCCGGCCGCATCGGTCAACGCGATGTCACGCGCGCCGACCGTGCCGCGCAGGCTCAGGTTCTGCTCGCCCCCGGCCGGCACCGAAAACTGCAAGGCCAGGTCGGCCGAGAGCACACCGCGTGCGAGCCGCACCGGCAGCGAAGCGGGCACATAAGCCAGGTAGGGCGCGAGGTCGAGTTCGCCAATCGCGAGCTTCAACTCACCGGCACGGGTCTGCGCGAACGGCGTGGCCACGGCGCCGCTGTCGAAGGCCGCGCCGTTGAGCTTGAAGGCCAGGTGCGGCGCCACTTTCACATCGACCTGCGCCGGCAGGTTCGACAGGAACGGCAGCCCGAGCTGCAGCGACTCGATGCTGTGCACACGGCCGGCCGGGCGGTCGTCGAAGCGCGCCGTGGCGTTGCGCACCTGCAGGTTGTAGAGCGCGAAGTGGGCCGGCTCGGAGGCCGGTGCGTCGGCCTTCGGCGCGAAGCGCGCGATCAGGTCGTCGATGTCGTAGTGGCCCGGCGCAGTGTGAGCCACGCGCAGTTGCGGCGCGTCGAGCTCGAGCGCTTCGATCACCGGCGCGCGCCGCAGCAGCGAAGACAAGGACAGGTCGGCGCGCAGCCGCGCCACTTTGAGCAGCGGCTCGTTCGCCATGGCCGGCGCGATGCCGGAGATCACCAGATCGTCGACGCTCACTTCCAGCGACCAGGGTTTGAAGTCGACCTTGCCGATCGTGACCACCCGCCCGAGCGCTTCCGACAAACGCAGCTGCGCCTGCCACTTCAACAGCGGCGGCACCGCCAGCCACGAAACGAGGGCCAGCAACAGGAGCACTGCAGCGGCCCAGGCAACACGCCTGATCCAGACGCTGTTCATCGGCTTCACGGTTCGCCGTCCCAGTAGTCGAGATCGTCTTTCTCGCGGTGCATGCGGCCGAAGGCGTGCGGCGCACCGTCGAGCGTGCCTTGCGCCATCGCGAGGTACTTGCCGGAGTCGGGGTACTCGACCACCTCGGGGCTTTCGCGCGTGCTGATCGACAGGTACTTCAGCGGTGCCGTGGAGGTGTTGATGAACTGGTGCGGGTACTGCGGGCCGGGCGGAATGAAGATGGTGTCACCGGCACTGACCGCGAGCATCTCGCCGGCCACGCGCAACGTGCCCTCGCCTTCGAGGATCACGAAGGCCTCTTCCTGCGCATAGTGAAAGTGGTAAGGGCAGCTTCGTTTGCCGGGGTCGACGATGTCGATCGTGATGCCGAGTTTGGCGGCGGCCGTGCCCGGTGCCAGACGCGCGGCGGCACCGGCGTAGAGCGGCGGGCGCTCTTCGCGGTTCATCGGTGCGCTGTTGAAGTTGCGGATCAGCTTGGCGCGCAGTTCCTGTTGTTTCTGGCTCATTGAGAATCCTTCGTGCTGCGCACTCCGGTATGCGCCTTTGGGGCGGCCCGGCAGGCGCATGGACATTTCCGGTGAGGCGTCACGCTCGATCATGCCTTGCGGCGCGGGTGGCTCTTGCCGTGGCCCGCAGTGACCTTGCGTGCGGCACAATCGCGCCCCATTGCACACCCGACCCGAGAGCCACCCCCGTGAACGGTCTTTTTGTCATGCTCGGCATCGAAACCTGGAAGCCGGTGCTCACCGCGCTGTTGCTGCCGCCGGTGCCGTTCCTGGTGCTGATGCTGCTCGGTGCGCGCCTGCTGCTGCCGCGCCGCGGCCTGGGCTGGCTGGTCATCCTCTTCAGCGTGGCGATGATGTGGCTGAGCGCCTGCACTGGCACGGCCCAGCTTCTTTCGCAGTTCGTGCTGCACCCGCCGGGCGCGCTGACCTCGGGCCGCATCAAGGAGATGAAAGCCGACCCGCGCCCGCCTGCGGCCATCGTCGTGCTCGGGGGTGGCATGGAGCCTTATGCGCCGGAATACGGCGTCAGCAACCTGAAGTACATCTCGATGGAGCGCTTGCGCTACGGCGTGTGGCTCGGGCGCGAAACCGGAATCCCGGTGGCTTTCAGCGGCGGCGTGGGCTGGGGCGCCACGCAGGAAGAGGGCAAGTCCGAAGCGCAGGTGGCCTCGCAGATCGCGGCAGCAGAATTCGGCCGGCCGCTGAAGTGGCTGGAAGACAAATCGCGCGACACCCGCGAGAACGCCAAGTTCACGCTGGCACTGCTGAAGCCGCTCGGCATCAAGCACATCGTGCTCGTGACTCACGGCTGGCACATGCCACGCGCCGTGCGGGCCTTCGAGGAAGCGGCCGGCAGCGACATCCAGATCGAAGCCGCGCCGATGGGCCTGGCGCGCGGCGTGGAAACGCCTTCGTTGACCTGGGTGCCCACCACCAGCGGCATCACCGAAGTGCGCAACATCGTGCACGAGCTGCTCGGCCGCCTGGCGGGCGCGTGAACGCCGGCTGATCGGCGCGGGCGCGCGTTCCATCGAACGCGCGGCCTACCAGGTTTCCATCCACGGCCGCAGGTCGAGCTCGAAGGTCCACGCGTCGCGTGGCTGCGTGTGCAGGTGCCAGTAGTTCTCGGCGATGTGCTCGGGGTTGAGGATGCCGTCCTGATCCTTCATCGCGTAGCGCTGCGGAAAGTTGCTGCGGATGAATTCGGTGTCGATGGCACCGTCGACGATCACGTGCGCCACGTGCACGCCCTTCGGCCCGAGCTCGCGCGCCATGCTCTGCGCCAGCGCCCGCAGCGCGTGCTTGGCGCCGGCGAAGGCCGCGAAGCCGCTCGAACCACGCAGCGACGCGGTGGCCCCGGTGAAGATCATCGTGCCACGCCCGCGCGTGACCATGCGGCGCGCCACTTCGCGGCCGTTCAGAAAGCCGCCGAGGCAGGCCATTTCCCAGATCTTGAAGTACTTGCGTGCGGTCTCGTCGAGGATGCTGCACGGCACGTTGGCGCCGATGTTGAACACGAAGACCTCGATCGGCCCGACCTCGGCTTCGATGCGCTCGACGAGCGCCACCACGTCTTCTTCCTTGCGCGCGTCGCTCGCGAAACCGTGCGCCTGCAGGCCCTCGGCGCGCAGGCTCTGCACCAGCGGTTCGAGCTTGTCGGCACTGCGGCGTGTCATGCAGGCGGCCAGGCCGCCCCGCGCAAAACGCCGCGCGATCGCGCCGCCGGTGGCGTCGCCCGCGCCGACGATCAGCGCGACGCCGGGTCTTGAATCGAGGTTCGCCATGGTGGCACCTGCCCTTTGGTTGAACACGCCGTATGCTGCACCATTCGCACCTCGTTCGCCTCGGGCCAGACACCATGACCAAAACCGTTGAGTTCCTTTT
>JANYFX010000763.1 GCA_025359585.1 Rhizobacter sp.
CGGGTGCAGCCGCTCCCACTCGTTAAGCATCTTGCGCGTCTGCACGCGCTGCAGGTTCTCCTGTGAACCACACAAGGTGCACGGAATGATCGGGAAGGCCTTGTGCGCGGCCCAGCGCACCAGGTCGGTCTCGGCCACGTAGGCGAGCGGGCGGATCACGATGTTCTTGCCATCGTCGCTGACCAGCTTGGCCGGCATGCCTTTCATGCGGGCGCCGAAGAACATGTTCATGAACAGCGTCTGCACCATGTCGTCGCGGTGGTGGCCGAGCGCGATCTTGGTCGCGCCCAACTCGCCAGCAACTCTGTAAAGAATGCCGCGCCGCAGCCGCGAACACAGGCTGCACATCGTCTTGCCTTCTTCGATCACGCGCTTGACGATGCTGTAGGTGTCCTGGTTCTCGATGTGAAACGGCACGCCCTGGCGCGCCAGGTACTCGGGCAGCACCTGTTCCGGAAAGCCGGGCTGTTTCTGGTCGAGGTTGACGGCGACGATCTCGAAGTCGATCGGTGCCCGCTCGCGCAGCGAGATCAGCAGGTCGAGCAGCGCGTAGCTGTCCTTGCCGCCCGAGACGCACACCATCACCTTGTCGCCTTCTTCGATCATGTTGAAGTCGACGATCGCCTGGCCGACCTGGCGGTGCAGGCGCTTGGAGAGTTTGGTGAGCTCGACCGAGAGTCGTTCCTTAGTTGGCGAGTCCAACACTGCGCTCATGTTTTCTCCTTCATGCCGAAGACCTCGCAGCCGACCGATTCGCAGTCGGGGTAGACGTCGGGTTTTTCGGTCGAGACGCGTGCGGCGCGCACCTTCGGGTGCGCCAGCATCAGCGCCAGCACGTCGTCGCACAGCGTTTCCTGCAGGTGGATGTGGCCTTGCGCCACGCGGCCGGCGATGCTGCGGCGAATGAAGTCGTAGTCGACCACTTCGTCGAGTTCGTCGGCCTTCGGCGTCGAGAGCGCGAGCGGAATGTAGAGGTCGACGTTGATCAATACCCGCTGCTCGCCGGTCTTCTCGAACGCGTGCACGCCGATGTTGATGAAGACTTCGTAGGTGCTCAGGAACAAGCGCCGGCAATCCATCAGGCTGGGGTGGCTGAGCAGGCTGTGCATGGGAAAGGTCTCAGGAGTTCCGGGCAAGGTAGAGCACGTCGCGCGGCTGCGCGGCGAGGTGCTGGCCGCCATCGACCAGCAGCGTCGTGCCGGTGATCGCGGGTGATTCGATCAGGAAGCGCACCGCACGCGCAATGTCTTCCGGCGTGGACGAACGTTTGAGCGGCGTCATCTGGTGCGCCGCGGCGAACTCGGCGTCGTTCATCGGCCCCGACACCAGCGTGACCCCCGGTGCCACACCGCACACACGGACCTGCGGCGCGAGCGCTTGCGCGAGCATCACGGTGGCGGCCTGCAGCGCGGCTTTCGAGAGCGTGTACGAGAAGTAGTCGGGGTTGGGGTTCCACAGCTTCTGGTCGATGATGTTGACGACGCAGCCGATCTCGGCGCAACCGTTCAGATGCGTGTGCAGCGCCTGCGCCAGCAACACGGCCGGGGCGGTGTTGGCGCGCCAGTGTTTGTCCATCGCCGCGACCGAAAAAATCTCCGGGTTGTCGTACTCGAAGGTCGACGCGTTGTTGACCACCGCGTCGATGCGCTTGAAGTGCGCGGCCACCGTTGGCACCAGCGCGCGGCACGCGGCTTCGATGCTCAGGTCGGCCTGAAACGCGAACGCCGCTGCGCCCAGCGATTGCAGATCGGCAACCGTGGCGAGCGCCTCTTCCTCCGACCCGCGGTAGTGCACGGCCACGTCGAAACCGTGTGCGGCCAGGTCGAGCGCAATGGCTCGGCCCAGGCGCTTGGCGCCACCGGTGACGAGTGCGACAGGCCGCGTGGCGGCGGGGCGGGACGACATGGTTTCTACAATGAAGGAATGCAGCAGGCATCAAGTGTATCGACGCGCCTCACGGGCCTCGTCCGCAGGGCCATCGACCGGGATGGCGGCTGGCTGCCGTTCGACCGTTTCATGGCGCTGGCTTTGTACGCACCGGGGCTCGGGTACTACTCGGGCAACAAGCGGGTGTTCGGCACGCTGCCGGTCTCGGGAAGCGACTTCGTGACGGCGCCGGAACTGTCGCCGCTGTTCGGCCAAGCCTTGGCCCGCCAGGTCGCGCAGGCGCTCGACGCGAGCGGCTGCGACGAGGTCTGGGAGTTCGGCGCCGGCTCGGGCGCCCTGGCCGCGCAACTGCTGGGCGCGCTCGGTGACAAGGTGCGCCGCTACACCATCGTCGATTTGTCGGGCAGCCTGCGCGAGCGCCAGCAAACGCGGCTCGTCGGGTCCGCGCACAAGCTGCACTGGGCCGACGAGTTGCCCGAAACGATGCAAGGAGTGATCGTCGGCAACGAAGTGCTCGACGCGATGCCAGTGCAACTGATTCACTTCGACGGCACGAAGTGGTTCGAGCGCGGCGTGGTATTGGCCGGCGAGGCTTTCGCGTGGCGCGACCGAGCGACCGATCTGCGCCCGCCGTTCGACGGCCCGTTCGCCTCCGGCACGGTCACCGAAATCCACCCGCAGGCCGAAGCCTTCGTCACGACGCTGGCCGAGCGCCTGACGCGCGGCGCGGCGTTTTTCATCGACTACGGTTTCCCCGAAGCCGAGTACTACCACCCGCAGCGCAGCGGTGGCACGCTGATGTGCCACCGCGCGCACCGCGCCGACACCGACCCGCTGGTGGAGGTGGGCGACAAGGACATCACGGCGCACATCAACTTCAGTGGTATTGCGGTGGCTGCACAAGACGCCGGGCTCGAGGTGCTCGGCTACACAAGCCAAGCGCACTTTCTGATGAACTGCGGTGTGCTCGAGCTGCTGCAGGGCGCCGACATCAAGACGATTGCCAACACGCAGAAGCTGCTGACCGAACACGAGATGGGCGAACTCTTCAAGGTGATCGGTTTTGCGAAGGGCTGCGATGCGGCGCTGACCGATGCGCCACTCGGCTTCGCGCGCGGCGACCGGACACACACGCTGTGATCCGCTGGAATTCTCGGGAGTCGCCAACGTGATCCGCTGGCTCATCGTCGTCTTCCTCGCGCTGCTGATCTTCAGCGGCCTGCGCCCCTGGCTCGAAAAACTCGGCCTGGGAAAACTGCCCGGCGACTTCCGCTTTCGCCTGTTCGGCCGCGAGTGGTTCATTCCGCTGACCAGCAGCGTTGCGCTGAGCTTGCTCGCGATGCTGGTCGCAAAGCTGCTGTAAGCCACCCAAAGCGCGACGTCACCAGCGCCGCTACGATTGACGATCCGATTTCAAGACCAGGAACCTTTTCGATGAGCACCACGACG
>JANYFX010000003.1 GCA_025359585.1 Rhizobacter sp.
CGAAACCGCGCGGCTTCCTATATGTTGCGGGTCAGTGGCGTTGGCCCGAGAGGCAGTATGATGACCGAGATCGGTTCGAGTTCGCACCCTGCCCCCGGCATCCCGGTCGGCGGGTCCATGCCGGTGGCGACCTTCGGCATCGGCGAGGTGGTGCGTCACAAGCTGTTCCCGTTCCGCGAGCCGGGGCTGGCGTTGTCGTCGCGCGTGATCAGCTCGAACTTCTTGCCGTTCACGCCGCCGGCCGCATTGATCTCTTCGACCGCCAGCTCCATGCCCTTCTTGTAGGGCTCGAGGAACGCGGGCTGCGCCTTGTAGCTGTTGACTTCACCGATCTTGATCGTGCCCTGCGCCAGTGCGCCGAGCGGCAGCACCGAGAGGCCCATCACGAAGCTGGCGGCGGCCAGTGCGATCTGTCTGCGTTGTGTCATCAGGTGCTCCTTGGGGTTCAGGATGGAAAAGGATTGTGGAACGGGCGTCGATCAGCGCAAGCCGTCTTCGCCCTTGATTTCGTGGGCCTGCAAACCGCCGATGCGCGGCAGCGGCCGGCCGCTGTCGGTGACGACGACGCAGACCACGATTTCATTCGCGCGCGGCGCATCGGCCACGCGCGCTTCCATCGCGTCGAAGTGGCTGCGCACGAAGGCGGCGTCCTTGTGACCGAGCGGCACGTCGATGGCCGTGCCGAGGCCGCCGCGCTTCTTGGCCGAGGGCACGAGCGCCGCGCCTTTTTCGACGGCCTTGCGCAGTGGTGCGCCGAGCTTGGGGTGCAGGATGGCGGCAGCGTGTTCGAGTTCGCCGGCTTCGCCGACGATGGCGGCCTTGCCATAACTTTGCGCTTCGCTCGGGTTGATGCCGAGCGCCTGCACACACTTGTCGCCGAGCAAGCCGCCGAGCTCTTCGCCGATGGCGATCAGGGCGTCGAGGTTTTCTTCATAGCGGCCGGCGAACGGGTTGTCGATCACGGCCATCGCGAGCGCGCGGCGCGTCGGCGGGTCGACAGCCTTGCCCATCTCGATGCGGGTTTCGTCCACCTGGACGACGAGTTTTCTGATCTTCGCGAGCATGTTCGTGATCCCCTTTTCAGCGCAAGCCGTTCCACTGCGCGATGTCGGCGGCCTTCAGCCCGCCGACCCGCGCATGCACCCGCGCGCCCGTGCTCATCACGAGAAAGAACACGATCTCGTCGGGCAGCGGCGCGCCGGGCACACGCACTTCGATCGCGTCGAAATGGCTGCGCACGTAGGCGGCGTTGATGTGGGTCATCGGCACGTCGAGCGTGGCGCCCGGGCCGCCGACTTTCTTGGTCGACGGCACGATGGCCAGCGCGTTGGCGGGTTGACCCGTCGCAGGCACCGAGCCCTTGCCCTGGGCGTAGGCGTTGCGGTCGCCCTTCCAGCCGAGCAGTTCGCGCATCGCATAACCACCCGGAACGTGCCACAACGCGCCGTGTTCCAGCTCGCCGTTCGCGCCGACGATGGCGCCCTTGCCGTAACTTTCGATGCGCTCGACAGGCACGTCCATCGCGGCGCGCAGGCGCTGCGCCATGTCGATGCCGACCGGCTGCAGCGCGTCCATCATCGGCACGATGTCTTCGACATAGCGGCCGGCGAACGGGTTGGTCAATACCGCGCCGATTGCACCGCGGCGCAGCGGCACGGCGGCGGCCGGGCCGAACTCGTGGTGGATGTCTTCGACATGCGTGAAGACGCGGCGGATTTCGATCATGTTTTCATTAAGCAAATACTGAACCAAGTTCGGCGGATGCCGTTGCCGGCATGAGTGCTTCAACGCGGGCAAGGCGATGTTGGCATACGAGCACGGCCGAATGAATCAGGCCGTCGCGCTGCAGTTCGCGGGCGCGGCGCTCGCCGGCCTGCAGTGCACGTTGCACCATCGCTTCCTCCAGTGGCGGCACGTCGACGGTGACCTCGATGTCACCGAGGTCGGAATCGTCCTTGAGCTGGTTCGCCGGGCGGCGCCCGATGCGCGCGTCGTTCACGTTGACCGCGTTGGCGATCACGGTGGCTGCCGCGTCGGCCATCGCGGCGGTGCGTGCCAGCACGGTCACGCTGTCGGCGATGCCGAGCGAAAAGCTTCGGCCGCGCCAACCGCTGGTGGCGATGCCACGCACCGGCATGTCCGCGCGCACCTCGAAGTGGCCATCGGTTTGCAGCGCCTGCTGCGAAGGGTCGAAACGCGCCAGATCGGCGAACAGGCCGACCTTCACCGAGGCACCGGGCGCCAAGTGCGCGGCGATGTCACCGCCGTTGTTGACCCAGGCGCGCGCAATGCCTTCGCGCTGATAGAGCGCAATCAGCTCCTGCGCCACCGACCCCGCCACCGCCGCCATCGGCGTGATGAACTGCGAATGAAAAGGCCGGCACGCGTGCCACATTCGGCGCGCGACCACGCCTTGCAGCGCACACGGCCCGCGCACCGGCAGGCGCAGCGTGCGCAGCTCGGCCACGAGCTCGGGCAGCACGGTCTGGAAACGTGCCCACGCCGCTTCGTGCGCAGCGGCGACTGCGGAAACATCGCCCTCGGCGCCCATCACGATATCGATCGGGCCGTGCTGGAAATGCCAGCGGCCAGGGTCGAGCAAGGCGCGTTGTGCTTGCATGTCAACCGAGCAGGGGCGGCTGCCCCAGCGGCCACGAGTTACCCGAGGGCAGAAGCTCGAAACGCCGCGCGGTCGGTGCGCCGTCGTTATGCCAGGCGCCGCTGCGCAGCACGTCGGCGAGCGAGCGCACGTGCGCCATGTGGCCGCCGAGCGCCTCGTATTCGTCCAACCGCATGCTGAATTCGATCGGCGCGACGATGGCCGGCGTGGGCACGGTGCCGAAGCTGTTGTCGGGCATGCGCATCACGTCGACCATCACCGTGATGCCGCCGCCCGGCCACACGTAGGCCGGCGCGCCGCCGCAGGTCACGTTGACCACGGCCTGCTTGATGCGCCGCGTGAGGCGCACCGGGTTGTCGGTGACGCCGGCGCGCAGGCTGCCACCGGCACCGCCGAGGAAGAGCACGGTCGTCAGCGACGGCTCGCAGTTCTCGCCGATGCGCTCGACGACGGTGCGGATGGCCGCCGGCATCTCGGCCGGTTGTGGCACGAGCGCGTCGTCGAGCACGTACCACGCGGCGTGTTCACCGGTGGTCGAGACCATCAGCAGCTTGAGCCCCGGCCACGCGACGCTCTCGTCCCAGCCTTCGATGATCGAGAGTGGATCGGCGATGTCGGTGCCACCCCAGCCGGTGCCGGGGTTGGCCACCTGGAAGTAACGCCCCGGCGTCGACTTGCGCCCGCGGATCTTGATGCCCGAGGGCCGCATGTCGAGGCAGCGCCCGGCCTGGTGCAGCGTCAACACACCGGTGATGTGGTCGTCGACGACGACGACTTCGTCCGCTTGCCCGAAGAACTGTTTGGCGAAGATGCCGATGGTGGCCGAGCCACAGCCGACGCGCATGCGCTGCTCTTCCATGCCGTTGACGATGGGCGCGCGGCCGGCTTGCACCACGATCTGCGCACCGCCGTCGATCGACAGATCGACCGGCTGCTTGTTGCCGAGCGCCAGCATCATCTCGCAGGTGACGCGACCCTCTTTCTTGCTGCCACCGGTCAGGTGATGCACGCCGCCGAGCGACAACATCTGCGAGCCGTACTCGGCCGTCGTCACGTGGCCGACGACCTCACCCTTGCAGCGCACGTTCGCCTGCTCGGGGCCGAGCCAGCGGTCGGTGTCGATCTTCACCTTGTAGCTGCAGTAGCTGAAGATGCC
>JANYFX010000035.1 GCA_025359585.1 Rhizobacter sp.
CTCGATGCGTTCGACCGGGTTCATGCTGCGCTCACCTCGCGCAGCATCACCAGATCGGCGGCGATCTGTTGTTTGAGGTCGGCGAAGGCGTCGCTCGTTTCACGCTGGCCCTCGTACCCGCACCACAACGCCACGAGCGCCGGCACGGCGGGTGCCGCGATCAGCGCCCAGGGCGCGTGGATGTTCACCGCAGGCACTACGGCCCACAGCATCAGCGCCACGCCACCGAGCACGGCCGCCACGCCGACGAGGCAGAGCGCGGTCGCGTTCAGCAGCACCCGCCGCTTCCACACCGTGGTGGTCTTGCCGAGCTCTTCACCGACCAGGCCGGCATAGGACTCGGCGTGATCGGCCAGCAGTTGCGGCTGGGTCGCGATCAGGCGCAGCAAGGGGTGGATCATGGCGCGGCCGGGGCTGAAGGATCGGCAATCAGTCGGCGTTGCGCGAGCGGCTCAGCAGGCCGATGAGCGCCATTAGCGCGGCACCGGTCGCGGCGGCGATCAGCATGGCCTTGACCGGCTCGTCCTTGATGTAGGAGACCGTGGTGTCGGAGGCCTTGAGCGCCTTCTCGCGCACTTGGGCTCCGGCGTCACGCACCGCTTCGACACCGCGATGGGCCGCGTTTTCGGCCTGGCTGGAAAGGCGGTTGATCAGCGGCACCGCTTGCTCGCGGGCGCTTTCGATCTTGTCGCTGATGCGGTCGAAGGCCTGGTTGGCAACGCCCTGGGTCGAGCGCACGGCGTTGTTCACGCTGTCGGCGGCCTGGTCGGCCACGTTCGATGCTTCGTTGGCGACTTGTTTGACGGTGGTGGTGCTCATGGTGTTTCCTTGGAGTGCGTGGAGTGAGGGTCGAGGCCGAAGCGGGGCGGGCGCCCGTCAGCCCTTCTTGATCAGGCCGAACAGGAAGCTGGCGACGGCCAGGATCGCGAAGACCACGAACAGGATCTTGGCGATGCCGACAGCGCTGGCGGCGATCCCACCAAAGCCGAACACGGCAGCGATCAAGGCGATCACGAAGAAAACGACGGCGTAGTGCAGCATGGCAAGCTCCTGGTTCATGGAGCGCCTTGCGCTCCGGTGGAAGGGGTGTCGCAGCGGGTTCGTTGCGATGAAAGAAGTGTGGGCTTCTTGCCTTCCTTGCAGGATCGGTCGCGTCGCCGCGGCCCTGTCGGGGGAACGACCCCGTCGGTGTAGGACGATGCCGACACGCGTTGCACGCGCCGGGGTCGAGAGCCGGCGTGGCTGCCCGCTCAGGTGCTCTCGGGCAAGTGCGCCTCGATCAGCGTGCCCTGGCCCGGGGCCGACTTCAGCAGCAGCGTGCCGCCTTCGGTCTCGAGCCGGTAGCGCATTCCCAGCAAGCCGTGGGCGCTGCTGCGCGGTGCGTCCACGTCGAAGCCGATGCCGTTGTCGCGCACCGAGATCGTCACCTGGCCGTCGTCGGACGCGAGCCGCACCTGCACCTCGGTGGCCTTGGCGTATTTGCTGATGTTCGTCAGGGCCTCTTGCACCAGCCGGTAGACGGTGAGCTCACCCGAAGGCCGCAACTGCACGGGCTGGAAGTCGCTGTCGACCGCGGCCTCGCTGCGCTCGCTCCACTCGCGCACCAGGATTTCGAGGGCCGACACCAGCCCGAGGTTGCTCAGCGACGAGGGCCGCAGGTCTTCGATGATGCGGCGCTTCAGCGCGATGCCGCTGTTGAGGCCGTCGCTCAGGTGCTGCATCCGCTCGGCGACCTCGGGTGTGAGCACGCCCAGGCGCGACTGGAGGCGCGCCACGTCGAGCTTGGCGGCGGTGAGCAGGGCACCGAGCTCGTCGTGCAGTTCGCGCGCGAGGTGGTTGCGCTCGTCTTCGCGCACGGTTTGCAGGTGACGCGCCAGATCGGTCAGCTGGCCGGTGCGGCGCACCACCTCGCGCTCGAACTGGTCACGCTCCCACTGCGCGATGCGGCGCTGCTCTTCGCGCAGGCGAACGAGGGCGGTCGTCTGGCGCAGGTACATGAACAAGGCCAGCAGGCTGAGCGCAGCCATCGCGGTCACGCCGATGCGGTTGATCATCAGCGTTTTCATCAGGCTCTTGCGGCCTTCGTTGACCTTGATCGTTTCGTGGGCGAGCAGCTTTTCGCTGTAGCTGCGAACGGCGTCCATCTGCTCGGCGCCGATGTTGCTGAGCACCAGGTCGCGCCAGGCTTGCTCCTTGCCTTCGTCGTGCAGGCGGTTGGTTTCGGCCAGCTCGGCGAGTTTGTTGTCGGCGGCCCGCTGCACCTGGACCATCAGCGCCTGGGTCTCGGGCTCGGTGCTGTAGTACTCGTTCAGCCACGCCAGCGATTGCGCCGCCTGGACCTGTGCCGATACGTAGGGCTTCAAGTACTCCTTGCGGTCGGTCAGCAGGTAACCGCGCTGGCCGGTTTCAGCGTCGGTCAGGCTGCGCCACAGGGTCTGGATGGTGGTGCGTGCCAGCGCCTGGGTGCCGAGTGCGTCGAAACGCGCCGAGGCTTCCTGGTACGAGCTTTCGCTGATGACGAACATGCCGAGCGCCGCGAGCGAGGCGAGCGGGAAGGTGAATCGGCCGCCCCGCAGCAGGGGAAGCAACTTCAGTGGTGTCGGCATGGCTTGGCCTTTAGACTCGGCGAATTGAACATCTTCTTCAGGAACAGCGCACCATGATTCGAGTTGCGATCATCGACGACCACGCCATCGTGCGTGCCGGCTTGCGTCAGTACTTCTCCGAGCAGGTCGACCTGACCGTGGTGGCCGAAGCCTCCAGCGGCCGCGAGGCCATCGACATCGTGCGCAAGGGCGATGTCGACGTGATCGTGATGGACCTGTCGATGCCCGACCAGAGCGGCGTCGATGCGCTGGCGGCGATCAAGGCACGCGCGCCCGATTTGCCGGTGTTGATCCTTTCGGGCTTCCCGGAAGAACACTACGCGACCACGCTGCTGCGCCAGGGCGCGAGCGGTTATCTGAACAAGGAATGCGACCCGGAAGAGATCGTCAAGGCGATTCGCACCGTGTTTCGCGGCCGCAAGTACATCACCGCCGGCGTGGCCGAACTGCTGGCCGACGGCCTGGGTGCGGGGGCCGACAAGCCGGCACACGAGCAGCTCTCGGAGCGCGAGTTTCAGGTCTTTCTGCGGCTGGCCAAGGGCGAAACCATCGGCCACATGGCCGAGAGCATGTCGCTCAGCGTGAAGACGGTGAGCACCTACCGCACCCGGGTGATGGAGAAGATGAGCCTGGCGTCGAACAGCGACCTGACCTACTACGCGCTGAAGAACGGCTTGATCCAGTAGCCGAGGCATCTCAGCTCGCTGGAGCAAGCGGAACGTTCCCGGTGTCGCCTTCGGCCAGGCGCGCGCAGTACTGGATCAGCGCGTCGATCTCGTTCGACTTGTCGAACACGCGGCTGGCGCCGAGCTCCAGGCACTTGCGGCGCATGTCGGGCGTGGCGTAGTTGCTCAGCACCACCAGGCTCATCGGCCTTTTCAACTCGCTGGCGGCGCGCAGCACGCCCAGGCCCGAGCCACGCTTCAGGAAGATGTCGATGATCACCAGATCGCAGCTGCGGTCACTGCCCAGCCAGCTCACGGCCGTGGGTTCGTCTTCGGCGGTGCCGACCACTTTCACCGGGGCCAGTTCTTCGAGCGCAGCAATCAGATTTTCCCGGATGACCGGGCTGTCTTCGACGATGAATGCGTTGAGGGCGGGCATGTGCGGCTGAGTTTCGGTGGCGCGGGTGGAACGATCGGGAAGCTTCGACTTTCGTTTGGCGTCGAAGCCACACCTCCCCCAGCGGTCACTCGAGCAGGCCCCCGATTGTTTCGCAGTTCGCTGCGGCGCTCAAACCGTCAACGCCGCGAGGGCGTGTCGGACGTGTCCTACACGCCGTGTCGGAAAACCGGCAGTGCCTGCCAGAATCGGGCGATGCGCAAGACCTCGATTTTTGGCGTTGCCCTGGGCATGTGGATGGCGCTTGCGTGGGAAATGGCCGCAGCGCAAACCGTCACGGTCGGCTCGAAGCGTTTCACCGAGTCGTACATCCTCGGCGAGATCGTGCGCCAGACGCTGCAGGCGCAGGGCATCACTGCCGAGCATAAACAAGGCTTGGGCAACACCGGCATCCTCGAACAGGCGCTGGCCAGCGGCGCGGTCGATGTGTACCCGGAGTACACCGGCACGATCGTGCGCGAGTTGTTGAAGCGCCCGCAAACCCAGGGCAACCCCACGCTCGCCGAGCTGAACGAATGGCTGGCGCCGCGGGGGCTGAAAGTGGCGGTGCCGCTGGGCTTCAACAACACCTATGCGCTGGCGATGCTGGAGTCGCGCGCGGCCGAACTGGGCATCGCACGCATCTCCGATCTGCTGGCGCCGACGGCACAGGCGCTGCGGCTCGGTTTGTCGCACGAGTTTCTGGAGCGCGGTGACGGCTGGCCGGCGCTGAAAGCGGCCTACAAGCTGCCGCTCGCCACAGCGGCCGGGCTCGACCACGGCCTGGCCTACGACGCGATCAGCGCGGAGAAGGTCGACCTGATCGACATCTATTCGACCGACGCGAAGGTCGGCCGCTACAAGCTGCGCGTGCTGCAGGACGACCTCGGTTTTTTCCCCAAGTACGACGCCGTGCTGCTGATGCGCTCTGCCGTCGATGTGCGGCCGCTGGCGCGGCTCGAAGGCCGCATCGATGCGGCCGCGATGATCGCGATGAACGCGCGGGTCGAGCTCGACGGGCAAAGTTTTGCCGAGGTCGCGAAAGGCTTTCTCGCCAGCGCCGGGCCGGCCGCGGCGACAGCGCGGCAGAGCTTCACGCAGCGCCTGTTCGCGCCCGATTTCGGCCGGCTCGCGCTGCAACACCTGATGCTCGTGTTCGGCTCGCTGCTGATCGCCATTGCCGTCGGCGTGCCACTCGGCATCGCGGCCTGGCGCTGGCCGCGCAGCGCGGGCTGGGTGCTCGGCGCGGTGGCCGTGCTGCAGACAATCCCGTCACTCGCGCTGCTGGCGTTCCTGATCGCGCTGCTCGGCAGCATCGGCCTCGTGCCCGCGCTGGTCGCCTTGTTCTTGTACGCGTTGCTGCCGATCGTGCGCAACACGCATGCGGGCCTGCGCGGTGTGCCCGAAGGGCTGGGTCAGGCCGCGCTGTCGCTCGGGCTCACGCCGGCGCAGACGCTGCGCCAGGTGCAGTTGCCGCTGGCCTTGCCGACCCTGCTCGCCGGCGTGAAGACGGCGGCGGTCATCAACGTGGGCACGGCCACGATGGCCGCGTTCATCGGCGCCGGTGGTTTTGGCGAGCGCATCGTCGCCGGCCTGGCGGTGAACGACAACGCCGCGATGCTGGCCGGGGCCTTGCCGGCGGCCGTGCTGGCGCTGCTGGTGCAGGCGCTGTTCGACGCGGTCGAGCGCGCGCTGGTGCGCGGGCCTGCGGCCGTGGGCCGAGGCTGAACGCTGCTGCGACAATCGGCGCATGCCTTTCGACTGGATCCTGCTCGCGCTGCTCGTTCTCCTGCTGTTGTTGATGCTGTGGCTCGTGTTGCGGCGCGCCGATCAGGCTCCGTTGCAGCGCCTGCGAGACGAGCTTCAGACCAGCCTGCGCGGCGACGTGCAAGTGCTCGAACGCGCCTTGCGAGACGAAGTGGCGCGCAGCGCCACCGGCACCCGTACCGAACTTGCCCAGACACTCGCCAGCCTGCAGCAGACCCTGTTGACGCAGCAGGGTGACGTGGCCCGCACGCAGAACGAGCAGATCGACAGTTTCCGGACGCAGCTCGCCGCGACCCAGCAACACCTGGCCGACACGCTGGGCCGCTCCGGCGAACAGCAGGCGCTGTCGCTGAAGCGTTTTTCCGAGACCCTGATCGAACAACTGCGTGCACTGTCGCAGTCGAACGACCAGCGCATGGCCGAGGTACGAACCACGGTCGAACAA
>JANYFX010000044.1 GCA_025359585.1 Rhizobacter sp.
GATCTCGACCGGGTCGCCGGCGCGCGTGCCTGTGCCGTGGGCCTCGACGTAGCGCACGCGGCCGGGCGCGACGCCCGCGTCGGCATAGGCGCTGCGCAGCATTTCTTCGTGGCCGACGCGGCTCGGCCGGCCCATCACGCCGCTGCTGTGGCCGTCGTTGTTGACGGCACTGCCACGCACCACGGCATAGATGCGGTCGCCGTCGGCCAGCGCCTGCGCGAGCGTTTTGAGCAGCACGAGCGCGGCGCCTTCGCTGCGCACATAACCGTCTCCGCGAGCGTCGCCGAACTTGCAGTGGCCGTCCGGGGCCATCATGCGGCTCTGCGAGTAGGCGACGCTGATGTGCGGCTGCAGGATGACGTTGACACCGCCGGCCAATGCGAGCGTGCATTCGCCGCTGCGCAGCGCGGCCACCGCCAGGTGCACCGCGGCGAGCGATGACGAGCAGGCGCTGTCGATCGTCAGGCTCGGGCCGCGCAGGCCGAGCGCGTAGGAAACGCGGCCCGACGCCGCATACCGCCCGCTGCCGGTGGTGGCCTGGATGTCGAGCCGGTCGGGGTCGGCGAACAGGCGTGCCTCGAAGTCGCCGACCCACTCGCCGACATAAACACCGGTGCGGCTGCCGACGAGCCGGTTCGCATCGATGCCGGCGTCCTCGATCGCTTCCCAGGCGGTTTCCAGCAGCAGGCGCTGCTGCGGGTCGATGTTCTCGGCCTCGCGCGGCGAGATGCCGAAGAAAGCCGGATCGAAGTCTTCGATAGCGTCGAGGAAGCCGCCCCAGCGGCTCATCATGCGGCCCGGTGTCGCCGGGCGCGGGTCGAAGAAGCGCTCGAGGTCGATGCGGCTGGCAGGGACTTCGGTGATGGCGTCGCGGCCTTCGGCGAGCAGGCGCCAGAAACTGCGCGCGTCGACCACGCCGCCGGGAAAGCGGCAGCCGATGCCTACCAGTGCGACCGCGCCCGCGCTCGGCGTCGCCTGCATCACGCGGACCCCGAGGTGCCGGCGGCCCGCCCGGACAGCGGCATCAATGTGGCGCGCACCTCTTCCAGCAGGGCTGCTTGCTGCGAGTTCAGGTAGAAGTGGCCGCCCGGAAACTGGCGCACCCGGAAGGAGCCCTGCGCATCGGCTTGCCATGCTTCGAGATGGGCGCGCGGCACCCGCGCGTCGCCCGCCCCGCCGAAGACGTGCAGCGGCATGGTCAGGCGTGTCCCTGCCGTGGGTTGGAAGGACTCAAGCGCGCTCAGGTCGGCGCGCAGACCGGGCAGCAGCAGCGCCATCAGTTCCTCGTGCTCCATCACCTCGGGCGGAATGCCGCCATAGCGGCTGTTCAGCTCGGCCACCAGCTCGGCGTCGGGCAGGTGCGCCATCGGTGGGTCCGGGTCGGCGACCCCCGTCGGGCGACGCGCGGAGACGAAGAGATGGCTCGGCACGGGGCCGCCGCTCGATTGCAGTGCGCGGGCAACTTCAGTGGCGACCACGGCACCCATGCTGTGGCCGAAAAACGCGAACGGGCGATCGGCGCAGGCCAGGATCTCCGGCAGCAGCGCCGAGACGATGCCCGGGATGCTTGCGATCGGTGTCTCGCGCAGACGGCCTTCCCTGCCGGGCAGCTGGACCGCGCAGACCTCGATGTCCGAGGGCAGGCCGGTGTGCCAGAGCCTGTAGACCGATGCGCCGGCACCGGCATAGGAGAAGCAGAAGAGCCGCTTCGAGGCCAGCGACCGAGCCGCGTAGCGATGGATCCACGCGCTGGTCTTCACCTCGAGTGCCCCTGAATGTTCTTCGTTGAAATGCCCACACAGCTCCTTTGTCGATCCGTGCCCGAGACGCTGTGTTGCGATCAGTGACGTTGCATGCTACCTCGGGTGCAAACGCATCTCGCCCCTCGATGTGGAGGGAATCAGGGAACGGCGCGAAACAGCTGCCAGCGCGCCGTGACAAGGTTCACGGCCGCGGCGAGCCACACACCTTCGGCGGGCTGCAGCCCGAGCAGCGACCAATGCTCGGCAGCGGCGGTGGATCCGCCGATGCTGCGCATCGTCGGCGGTTGCTGCGGATCGAGCGAAACCTCGAAGTCTTGCAGTGGCGCGGAAAGCCCGGCGCCCAGGGCCTTGACGTAAGCCTCCTTGCGGGTCCAGCACGCGAAGAAGCCCGCTGCTTGAAGTTCGGGATGAAGCTGCTGCAATTCCCGCACTTCGCCGGCTGAGAAATTCGTGCGGGCCAGTTCCATCAGTTCCGGTATGTCGCGTGCGACCTCGACGTCGACGCCGATCACCGCATCGAGCGTCAAGCCGACCACGGCCCAGCCACCGGAATGTGACAGATTGAATTCGAGCGAGGGAGCGGGCTGGGCCCCGTCGAGGGCTGGTTTCCCATGTGGCCCGTGGCGCCAGCGCAGCGAGGCCGGCTCGAAGCCCGCGTAGTGGGCCACGAGCCAGCGCAACAGCCCGCGCCCCGCCTCGAAGCGACGCCGATGGATCTCGAACCGGAAGCGCGCGGCTCGCGCCCGTTCGTCATCGTCGAGGAAACCTGCCAGCCGATCGTGGGGCAGCGGCGGTTCGTCCAGCGAGACGAGCCACAGATGTGCATGCCCTGCGCGCAGGCCGGGCGCGGCCTGCTCGGGCGTCGATCGGTGCCATGTGCTGGGGAAGGAGTCGCTGTGCATCGGTGGACGAGTCGGTGACCGTCATCGGCCGCCTTTCATGTTAGGGTAGTTAAAAGTGGAGCGCTCAGGGGTCTCGACCCCGTGGCGGCCAAAGGCCAGCGAAGCAGGCGACGATCGAAACGGAGTGAGGATTGAGCCAAGCTGCTGATGAGTCCGCCATGCGCATCGCGCTCGACCAGGCGCACAACGCGTGGCTGGTCGGCGAGGTGCCGGTCGGTGCAGTCATCCTGCGTGCCGGCCAGGTCATCGCCACCGGCTACAACCGGCCGATCACCGAACACGACCCGACCGCGCACGCCGAGATCGTCGCGCTGCGCCATGCGGCACAACTGCTCGCGAACTACCGGCTGCCCGAGTGCGAACTCTTCGTCACGCTCGAGCCCTGTGCGATGTGCGCGATGGCTTTGATGCACGCGCGCTTCAAGCGCGTGGTGTTCGGTGCGTCCGACCCGAAGACCGGCGCGGCGGGCTCGGTCGTCGACCTGTTCGCGAAAGAGCAGCTCAACCACCACACCACGGTGCAAGGTGGCGTGCTGGCCGACGAATGTGGCACCGTGTTGCGCGACTTCTTTGCCGAGCGGCGCGAGCTGTACCGACAACGCCGTGTGGCGGTCACACCTGAAGAGGCCGCGATGATCCCGGCCGGTGAAGCGGTCGAGATCGACGCACCCCCTTCTCAAACATGAATGACTCGATGACGCTGATCAACCTGTTCACGCCCGCCGGCGTGCTTGCCACGGCGGCGCCGCTGCGGCTTGCTGCCAAGCGCTTGAAAGCACTCGGCTTCGAGGTGCAGATCGACGCTTCGGCTCTTGCCAAACACCAGCGCTTTGCCGGCGACGACGAGACGCGGCTCGCGGCGCTGCACCGCGTGGCCGACCAGGCGCCAGGCATTGCGCTGGCCACCCGCGGCGGTTACGGCATGACGCGGCTGCTCGACCGCATCGAGTGGAAACGCATCGCGCGCAGCGTCGAACACGGCACACGCTGGGTCGGGCACAGCGACATCACGGTGCTGCAGCTCGGCCTGCTCGCGCACGCCGAGGGCATCACCTGGGCCGGGCCGCTGGCCTGCGACGACTTCGGCCGCAGCATTGAGGCGGGCGGTGTCGACGAGATCACACGCGACTGTTTTCTCGAAGCGATGAGCGGCGAGCTCGAAGCGGTGGGTTTTCGCACGGAAGCGGGCTTCGACGAGTTGCAGGTGCGCGGAACGCTCTGGGGCGGCAACCTGTGCATGGTGAATTCGATGCTGGGCACGAAGCACTTCCCTCGCATCAAGGGCGGTGTGCTGTTCCTCGAAGACGTGAACGAGCAGCCGTACCGGGTCGAGCGCAACCTGCTGCAACTGCAGCAGGCCGGCGTGCTCGACGCACAGAAGGCGGTCGTGCTGGGTGCTTTCAGCGCTTACCGCAAGTCGCCGCTCGACCGCGGCTACACGCTCAAGACGGTGGTGCAGAACCTGCGCACGCTGACGAAGACGCCGATTCTCACCGGCCTGCCGTTCGGCCACGTGCAGCCCAAGGTGAGCTTGCCCGTGGGGGCACGCGTCACGCTGGTGGTGCAAGGGCGCGACGTGCTGATCGGCTGGGAGCACCGGCATTCGCAGCACGCGCACGATCACGTTCACGCCTGAAGACCGCCGGCCATGCAAGGCGCAAATCGCCACCGTACAATCGCGCGTTGCCTCGCTTTGACCCGACCACAAGCCGGTGTTCATCGCAGGCACATTGTTTTTCTGGGTTCGGCGCGCAAGCCTGCGCCGGGGTCGCGAAATAAAGGGCGGGCGGCATGCGCGGTGGGCAACAAGGGGTGCCGGTGGCGAACCACCGGTGCATGCGGGCGATGGTGGGCTTCATGCTCGGCGCGCTCGCCTTCGTCGCCGGCTGCGACAACAGCCCCAACCCGCAAGGCAGCGAATCGAGCAACACGCTCTTCGTCGCCTTCCAGGAGCGCTCGCCGCGCCACCTCGACCCGACCGCCTCTTACTCGGTCAACGAAGTGCCCTACATGTACTCGGTCTACGAGCCGCCGTACGCGTACCACTACCTGAAGCGCCCTTACCAGCTCGTGCCCAAGTCGGCCGCCGAGATGGCGGTGCCGAACTACTTCGACAAGGACGGCAAGCCCCTGGCTGCCGATGCACCCGGCGAGCTGGTGGCCGAGAGCCAGTACGACATCCACCTCAAGCAGGGCGTGTTGTACGCGCCGCACCCGGCCTTCGCGAAGACCGCCGGCGGCGATTACGAGTACCACGCGATGACGGCCGCGCAGACGCGCAACAAGCACACGCCGCTCGACTTCGAACACACCGGCACGCGCGAGCTGGTGGCCGACGACTTCGTCTACGCCCTCAAGCGCCACGCCACGCCGCGCATCGAGGCGCCGATCTTCGGCATCTTCTCGGAGTACGTGCTCGGCCTGAAGGACTACGGCACGCTGATTCGCGAAGAAGACCGCAAGCTGCGCAAGGGCCTCGACCCGGCCGCGCTCGACAAGCCTTTCCTCGACTTCCGCCAGTACCCGCTCGCCGGCGCCACCGCGCTCGACAAGTACACCGTGCGCATCCGCATCAAGGGCAAGTATCCGCAGTGGAAATACTGGATGACGCTGGCCTTCACGGCACCCGTGGCCTGGGAAGCCGACAAGTTCTACGCCCAGCCCGGCATGGCCAAGAACAGCCTCACGCTCGACGTGTGGCCGGTCGGCACCGGGCCGTTCATGCTGGTCGACTACGAAGCCGACCGCCGCCTCGTGCTCGTGCGCAACCCGAACTACCGCGGCGAGCCCTACCCCTGCGAAGGCATGCCCGGCGACAAGGAAGCGGGCCTGCTCGACGACTGCGGCAAGACCATGCCCTTTCTCGACAAGCTGGTCTTCAACGTCGAGCGCGACAAGACGCCGCTGCGCTCCAAGTTCACGCAGGGTTTTCTCGACGTGCCCGAGATCGAGCGCAACGACTGGGGCCCCGACTTTCTGGCCGATGCGAACGACTCCGACGAAGTGAAGAAGAAGTTCGAGGAGCGTGGCATGCGCTTCCCTAAGAGCATCGAGCCGCAGAACTGGTACCTCGGTTTCAACTGGCTCGATCCGGTGGTGGGGCAGGGCGACACGCCCGAGCAGCAGCTGAAGAACCGCAGGCTGCGTCATGCACTGAGCATCGTGATCGACTGGGAAGAAGGCTACGGCCGCGTCTTCACGCAAAAGGCCGGCGAGGTGGCGCACAGCCCGCTGCCGGGGGGCATGTTCGGCTCGCGCCACGGCACGCCGGGTGACATGAACCCGGTCACGCACAAGCTGGTCGACGGCAAGGTCGTGCGGCGTTCGATCGACGAAGCGAAGGTGTTGCTCGCCGAGGCCGGTTACCCCGACGGGCGCGACGCAAAAACCGGCAAACCGCTGGTGCTGAACTACGACTACCAGCGTGTGCCCACGCCCGAGTACAAGGCCGAGCTCGACTGGATGGTCAAGCAGTTCGCCAAGCTCAATGTGCAGCTCGAGATCCGTGCCACCGACTACAACCAGTTCCAGGAAAAGATGCTCAAGGGCAAGCAGCAGATCTTCTGGTGGGGCTGGTTCGCCGACTACCCCGATGCAGAAAATTTCCTGTTCCTGCTCTACGGGCCGAACGCGAAGGCCAAGTTCGAGGGCGAGAACGCCGCGAACTACCTGAACCCGGAATACGACAAGCGCTACAAACAGCTCGCGCTGCTCGAAGACGGGCCGGCGAAGCAGAAGATGATCGACGAGATGGTCGACATCTTGCGCAAGGACGCGCCCTGGGCCTGGGGCTACTTTCCGTACTCGGCGGGGGCTTATCAGAAGTGGCAACCCAATGGCAAGTACGGCTTGTTCACCAACGACCGCGCGCTCTACTACCGCATCGACGCGCCGATGCGCGCACGACTGCAAGCCGAATGGAACCGGCCACGCTACTGGCCGATGCTGCTGCTGGTCGCCGGCCTCTTGTTTCTGGCCTGGATCGGCTGGCGCGCCTACCGCGTGCGCGAACGCGCCACCGGCCGCGCCGGTGTCGTGGCGCCCGAACCCATCGTCGTGAAACCCTGACCCATGTGGAATTACCTCATCCGCCGGAGCTTCTACGGCGTGCTGGTTCTGCTCGGGGTGAACCTGTTCACCTTCATGCTGTTCTTCACCGTCAACACGCCCGACGACATGGCGCGCCTGAACATCGGCGGCAAGCGGGTGACGCAAGAGCAGATCTTGAAATGGAAGGTCGAGCGCGGCTACGACTAGCCGCTGTACTGGAACGCGCCCGCCGAAGGCGTGCACAAGGCGACCGACACCGTGTTCTGGGACCGTTCGGTGTCACTGC
>JANYFX010000071.1 GCA_025359585.1 Rhizobacter sp.
GACAGCACCGCGTTCCGGCTGCGCCAGCTTTCGTTCGGCATGCGGCGCCAGTTGCTCGACGGACTGTTGATGCGCGTGTCGTCGATCGACCCGCAACCGGCGCGTGCTTACGCATTGCAAAGCCGGTTTGCCGACGAACTGGTGCGCGCCATGCGGCCGGCCGAGCGCGTGAAGTTGATCGGCGTTGGTGCGGCCGGCTGAAGCCCGCGCGCGCCCGTCTATGATGCGGCCGGGCTATCCGGCGCCCTGCTTCAGCCTCAAAATTTCTCAAGGGAGATCACCATGGCACTGATGGATTTCATCAAGAAACAGTTCATCGACATCATCGAGTGGACCGAGGCCGGCGACGGAACGCTCGCGTGGCGCTTCCCGATGCAAGACCGCGAAATCCAGAACGGCGGCTCGCTCACGGTGCGCGAATCGCAGGTGGCGGTGTTCGTCAACGAAGGCAAGGTCGCCGATGTGTTCCCCCCGGGCCGCTACACGCTGACCACGGCCACGCTGCCGGTGCTCACCTACCTGCAGAACTGGGACAAACTCTTCAAGAGCCCGTTCAAGAGCGACGTGTACTTCTTCAGCACGCGCCAGCAGATCGACCAGCGTTGGGGCACGACCCAGCCGGTGACGATCCGCGACAAGGACTTCGGCGCCGTGCGCCTGCGCGCCTTCGGCAACTACAGCTACCGCATCGCCGATGCGAAGCTGTTCCACACCGAGATCTCGGGCACGCGCGACACCTACACCGCCGCCGACCTCGACGGCCAGTTGCGCGGCCTGATGCTGCAGCACATCTCCGACGCGGTGGCGAGCAGCGGTGTCGCCTTCCTCGACCTCGCGGCGAACCAGGTCGAGTTCGCCAAGGCGCTGATGGAAGCGACGCAGCCCTCGTTCACTGCGATCGGCCTGAAGCTCGAAGGCGTGACGATGCAGAGCGTCTCGCTGCCCGAAGAGCTGCAGAAGATCCTCGACCAGAAGATCGGCATGGGCATGGTCGGTGGCGACATGGGCAAGTTCATGCAGTACCAGACCGCGCAGGCGATCCCGAAGTTCGCCGAAGGCGCTGCCGGTGGTGGTGGCGGCGTGGTGGGCGACGCAATGGGCCTGGGTGCCGGCGTTGCGCTCGGGCAAGTCATGGCGCAGCAGTTGAGCCAGGGCCTGCACGGTGGTGCTCAGGTCGCCGCAGCAGCGGCACCGGTCGGCGTGAAACCCGACGACGTGATGGCCACGCTCGAGAAGCTCGGCGAGCTCAAGACCAAGGGCATCCTGACGCAGGAAGAGTTCGACACGAAGAAGGCGGAGCTGCTGAAAAAACTGGTCTAGTCCGGCCACGCGCCAGGGCAGCCTTTGGCCACCGAACCGTCACCGCAGCGCGCCTACCGCGCGGCGTGCCCGAACTGCGGCGCGCCGGTCGAGTTTCGCTCGGCCGCGTCGCCGTTCGCGGTCTGCAGTTTCTGCAAGAGCACGGTCGTGCGCGAGGGCGACGCGCTGCGCAGAACAGGCGAAAGCGCCGAACTCTTCGACGACCATTCGCCGCTGCAGCTCGGTGCCTCCGGCAAGTACCAGGGCGCGGCGTTCACGCTCGTCGGGCGCTTGCAGTACCGCTACAAGGACGGCACCTGGAACGAATGGCACGCGTTGTTCGGCAGCGGTGAGCAGGCGCAGAAATCGGGCTGGCTGAGCGAAGACAACGGCCGCTACGTGATCGCGTTCGACGCCCCGCTCGATGCGGCCGCGCCGGCGCCGACGAGCCTGCAGGCCGGCGCGCAACTCATCGTCAACGGGCAGAGCTGGTCGGTCGCATCGGTCTCGGCCGCCAAGCTGATCGCCGCGCAGGGTGAGCTGCCGTACAAGCCGAACCTGGAGCGCGGCTTCGTCGTCTCCGACCTGCGCAGCAGCCGCGGCGAGGTCGGCACGCTCGACTACAGCGACGCGGCGCAGCCGCGCTGGTCGATCGGCCGCTCGGTCGCGATCAGCGAGCTTTTGATGACCGGACTGGCCGAGTCGACCGAGAAGACGCTGAAGGCACGCGGCATCGAGTGCCCAAGCTGCGGCACGGCGCTGGAGGTGAAGCTCTCGACCACGCAGTCGATCGTCTGCCACCAGTGCCACGCGGTCGTCGATGTGTCGCAGGGTGTGGGCGGCGAGCTGCAGCACTACGCGCAGAACAACGGCATGGAGCCGCAGATTCCGCTCGGAAGCAGCGGCACGCTCGCGCTCGGCGGCAAGCAGGCGCTGCCGTGGCAGGTCGTGGGTTATGTCGAGCGCTGCGAAGTGCCCGACTCTTCCGACGACGAGCAGAGCTTCTGGCGCGAGTACCTGCTGTACCACCGCACCGAAGGCTTCGCGTTCCTCGTCGACGCCGATGACGGCTGGAGCTGGACGGCGCCGCTCACCGGCGTGCCGCAGAAGCTGGCCGACAAAGCCATTCACGATGGCGCGCTGTACCGCAAGCTCTACGACTACACGGGCAAGGTCACCTACGTGCTCGGCGAGTTCTACTGGCAGCTCACGCGCGACCAGCAGACTTTCAACACCGACTACCAGGGCACCGGCGCGGCTTCTGCGAAACGGCTCAACCGCGAGCAGACCGGCTCGGGCGACACGCAGGAAGTGGTCTGGTCCGGCGGCGAAACGCTTGCCGCCGACGTGGTGATGAAAGCCTTCAAGCTCGCCCCCGACAAGGCCGCGTCGCTGAAGCGAGACGCCCTGCCGACTTCGCTGAATGGCGCGTCGCTGCTGGCGAAGATCTTCTTCTGGGGCTTCGTGATCGTCGTGCTGCTGATACTGTTCCGCTGTGGCAGCGGCAGCGGTTCGAGCGACTGCGCCGACACCCGCGCGACCTTCGGCGAAGCCTCGCAGGAGTACCAGAACTGCCTCAACAACAACCGCAGCGGTGGTTCGGGTTACCGCACCGGTGGCGGATCTTTCGGTGGTTTTTCAAGCGGGGGCGGGCACAAGTGAGCCGCCGCCGGTCTATGCTGATTCAACAACAAGGAGCCTGAACATGATGGGAATCGAATGGCTGAAGCCCGGAATCATCGTCGGCTCGGTGCTCTTCGCGCTGATCGGCGTGGCGATCTTCTGGATCTGCTTCGTCATCGTCGACAAGCTCACGCCCTACGACCTGTGGGGCGAGATTGTCGAGAAGAAAAACGTGGCGCTCGCGATCGTGGTGGGTTCGATGTGCATTGCCATCGGCCTGATCGTGGCCGCGGCCGTGCACGGGTGACCGGCGCGCCCGGGCCGCGAAGCCAGCGCCGCTGCTGAGTGGGCGCCGCACCAGAGGAGCACGACAGCCCTTCGGCCCGCCCGGCCGAAGTGGCGTTGCTCGCGTCGGTCTTCGTCGTGGCCGCCTGCGGGCTCGTCTACGAGCTCGCCGCCGGCACGCTCGCGAGTTATCTGCTCGGCGACTCGATCCTGCAGTTCTCGACCGTCATCGGCACCTACCTGTTCGCGATGGGCGTGGGCTCGTACCTGTCGCGGTTTTTCGAGCGCCAGCTGGTCGCGCACTTCCTGCGCATCGAGCTGATGGTCGGCCTGGTCGGCGGCCTGATGCCGGCGGCGCTGTTCGCGATGCAATCGGCGGCGACGCCGTCGTTCCGCTTCGCGCTCTATGCGCTCGTGCTCGTGGTCGGCATCGGCGTCGGCCTGGAGATTCCGCTGGTGATGCGCATCCTCCGCAGCCAACTGCGCGGCAGCGGCAGCGAGCGCGGCGCCGTCAAGACGCTGGTCTCCCAGGTGCTGACCTTCGACTACCTCGGCGCCCTCGCGGTCTCGATCGCCTTCCCCTTGTTGCTCGTGCCGCAGCTCGGGCTGATCCGCACCGGCGTGTTCTTCGGCCTGCTCAACGCAGCCGTGGCGGTGTGGGCCTTGTGGCTGTTTCGCGGGCAACTGCGGCAGCTGTCGGTTCACGCGCTGAGTTGTGCGCTGGTCGTCGCGGCCTTGCTCGCGGCACTGCTCGGCGCCGACCGCATCACCACCTGGGCCGAAGACCGCTTCTACGCCGACTCGGTGCTCTACAGCGAGACCAGCGCCTACCAGCGTGTGGTGGTCACGTCGAGCAAACAGGGCGTGCGGCTGTTCCTCAATGGCAACCTGCAGTTCCATTCGCGCGACGAGTACCGGTACCATGAAGCATTGGTGCACCCGGCGATGGCCGCGCACGGCGCGCCGCGCCAGGTGCTGGTGCTCGGCGGTGGCGACGGCATGGCGGTGCGCGAGATCCTGAAGTACCCGAGCGTCGAGAACGTCACGCTGGTCGAACTCGACCCGCACATGACGCAGCTCTTTTCGACCCAGCCGCTGCTGCGCCAGCTCAACGCCGATTCGCTGCTGTCGCCCAAGCTGCGCATCGTCAACGCCGATGCTTTTGCTTGGCTCGAGCAGAACGTGGGCAGCTTCGACGTGATCGTGGTCGACTTCCCCGACCCCACCAATTTTTCGATCGGCAAGCTCTACACCTCTAGCTTCTACCGCCTGATCGAACAGCACCTGAACGCGAGCGGATACGCGGTCGTGCAGACCACCTCGCCGCTGATCGCACGCAAGAGTTTCTGGACCGTGGCGACGACCCTCGAAGCGGCCGGCCTCACGACCACGCCCTACCACGCCCACGTGCCGAGCTTCGGCGAGTGGGGCTTCATGCTCGCGAGCCGGCGACCGTACAAGTTGCCGACAGCGCTGCCGGACGGCCTGCGCTTTCTGAGCGTGGCCGACCTGCCGACGCTCTTCAACTTCCCGCTCGACATGGCGCGTGTGCCGACCGAAGTGAACCGCCTGTCGAATCAGGTGCTGGTGCAGACCTTCGAAGAAGAATGGGGCAAGGTGCACCAGTGAGCGTCTTGAAGCCGGGCCGGCGTGCCGTGCTCGCGGCGGCGGCGAGCCTGCCGCTGTGGGCCTGCACACGCCACACCGAGGCGTCTTACGCCGGCGGCTGGGTCGGCGCCGATGCCGAGCGTGGCCATCGTGTGCGCGACCTGAAATCGGGTGAATGGCCTGCGCCGTCGGTGCAGCGCCGTGCCGGCGCGCTCGTGGTCGGTGCCGGCATCTCGGGCCTCGCGGCAGCACGCGCTTTGCGCCAATCGGGCATCGATGACGTGCAGGTCTTCGATCTCGAAGACGCGGCCGGTGGCAACAGCCGCGGCCACGCGCTGGGCGGCATGGCCTGCCCACTCGGCGCGCACTACCTGCCGGTGCCGGGCGAAAGCGCCGTCGAAGTAATCGCGCTGCTCGAAGAACTCGGCCTGCGCACCACCGAACACGGCCAGCCGGTCTACGACGAACGCCACCTGTGCCACAGCCCGCAAGAGCGGCTCTTCGTCGGCGGCCAATGGCACGACGGGTTGCTGCCACCGGTCGAAGCCCTTCCGGCCGAGCAGCGCGCCAGCACGCAGGCGCAGTACGTGCAGTTCAGCGCAGCCGTCCGCCGCGCGGGCGAGGGCGGTGCATTCAGCATGCCGACCGCGCGCTCGTCGTGGCGGCCTGCGCTCGATGCACTCGACGCCGTTCCGTTCGCGCAATGGCTGGCCGCACAAGGCCTGAACGCACCCGCCTTGCGCTGGTACCTCGACTACTGCTGCCGCGACGACTACGGCGCGGGTGCTGCGCAGGTGTCGGCCTGGGCCGGCATCCACTACTTCGCGAGCCGGCACGGCTTCCACGCCCCCGGCGAATCGAACGAAATACGCGACGGTGTGCTGACCTGGCCCGAAGGCAACGCCTGGCTGAGCCGGCGCCTTGCCGCGCCGCTCGGTGACCGCTTGCACACCGGCTGCATCGCGTTGCGGGTTCGCGAAAGCCGCTTCGAGGCGAGCGTCGATGTGTGGAACGTGCGCGCGCAAACTGTCGAACGCTGGACCGCGCCACAGCTCGTGCTCGCCGTACCGCTGTTCATCGCCGCGTGCCTGCTCGAAGTGCCACCGGCCGCGCTGATGCCAGCCGTCACCGCGATGCGCCACGCGCCTTGGCTCGTCGCCAACCTGCAACTTGCCGAAGCGCTCGACGACCGGCCCGGCGCGCCACCGTCATGGGACAACGTGGTCTACGACACCACGACACAGCCCGTGGCGACGCTCGGTTATGTCGACGCCATGCACCAGAGCACGCGCCCGCACCCCGGACCGACGGTGCTCACCGCGTACTGGGCGCTCGGCGGCGATTCGGCCGCGCAGTTGCAGGCACAGCGCGCGCGCCTGCTGAACGAGCCGTGGTCGATGTGGGCGCAGGCGGTGGTCGCCACATGGCACGTGCCCACCCCGACCTGCCGCAAAAGCTGAAGCAGGTCGACCTGATGCGTTACGGCCACGCGATGAACATCCCTTTGCCCGGCGCGCGCAGCAGCGCGGCCTTGCGCGCGCTTGCCGAGCCGCAGCGGCGTGTGCAGTTCGCGCACAGCGATCTTTGCAGCTACTCGGTGTTCGAAGAAGCGCTCTACCAGGGGCAGCGTGCGGGGCTCGCCGCCCAACGTGAAATGCGCCGCTGATCCGGCCGCGTCAGATCAGCGCGGCGACCGCCTGGCCCATCTCGGTCGTGGTGGCCTTGCCTCCGAGGTCACCGCTGCGCGGGCCGTTCGCCAGCACCGTCTCGATCGCTTTCACGATCGCGTCGTGGGCCGCACGACCCGCGCCCATGCTGCGCGTCAAGAAGTCGAGCATCAAGGCCGCCGACCAGATCATCGCGACCGGGTTCGCGATGTTCTTGCCGTAGATGTCCGGCGCCGAGCCATGCACCGGCTCGAACAGCGACGGGAAACTGCGCTCAGGATTCAAGTTAGCCGACGGCGCCAGCCCGATCGTTCCAGTGCAGGCCGGGCCCAGGTCGGAGAGGATGTCGCCGAACAGGTTGCTCGCCACCACCACGTCGAAGCGCGTGGGCTCCAGCACGAAGCGCGCCGAGAGGATGTCGATGTGCTGCTTGTCGATCGCCACGCCCGGGTACTTCTGGTGCATCGCGTCGGCACGCTCGTCCCACCACGGCATGCTGATCGCGATGCCGTTGCTCTTGGTCGCGACCGTCAGGTGCTTGCGCGGGCGCGACTGCGCCAGTTCGAAGGCGTACTTCATCACCCGGTCGGTGCCGTGGCGCGAGAACACCGACTCCTGGATCACGATCTCGCGCTCGGTGCCCTCGAAGATGCGCCCGCCGAGGTTGGTGTATTCGCCCTCGGTGTTTTCGCGCACGATGAAGAAGTCCACGTCGCCGGGCCGGCGCGCCTTGCCGGTCTTGTCGACCAGCGGGCAGGGCACACCTTCGAACAAGCGCACCGGGCGCAGGTTGATGTACTGGTCGAACTCGCGCCGGAACTTCAGCAGCGAGCCCCACAGCGACACGTGGTCGGGCACGGTCGCCGGCCAGCCGACGGCGCCGAACAGGATCGCGTCCTGGCCCTGCAGCTGCGCTTTCCAGTCGTCCGGCATCATCTTCCCGTGGGCCGCGAAGTAGTCGCAACTCGCCCATTCGATGGGCGTGAGCGCGAGCGCGATGTCGAAGCGTTTGGCCGCGGCCTGAAGCACGCGCAGGCCCTCGGGCATCACTTCCTTGCCGATGCCGTCGCCGGGGATCACGGCGATCTTGTAGGTCTGTGTCATGGTCGTGTTCGCTCCGTTCAATCGAGGTTCGCCGACTGCGTGGTGCGCCGGTCGTTTTCGCCCGAAGCATAGAACTCGCGCTTGTCGGCGAACATGCGGTCGTCGGCGCGGCCCACGGTGGCCTCGAGCCGCTCGCCTTCTTTGGAGGTGGCGCAGCCCATCGCCAGGCTGAGCGGCGCGCCGGGGTAGAACTGGTTGTTCAGCTCCACCAGAGAGCGCACGCGTTCCATCATCTGCTGCCCGGCGCGCGCGTCGGCACCCGGCAGCAGCAGCACGAACTCGTCGCCGCCGATGCGCGCGGCGCAGGTCGGTTTGTCGGCCAGCTTGCCCAGCACTTCGCCGGCGCGGCGCAACAACGCGTCGCCGGCCGCGTGGCCGCTCTGGTCGTTGGTGGCTTTCAGGCCGTTCAGGTCGAGCGCCACCACCGTCACCGGGTGCGGGCCCTTGCGTTCGAGGCGGTTGAGTTCGTCTTCGAAGAACGCGCGGTTGCGCAACTGCGTGAGCACGTCGTGCTTGCCCAGGTATTCGAGGTAGGCCTCGGCTTTCTTGCGCGCGGTGATGTCGAGCAGCGCCACCTGCACCAGCTCCCAGCTTTCTTCGGAGCCGGGCAGCACCGAAAACTGCAGCATCACGTGGATGCGCTCGCCGTCGAGGCCGTAGTTCACCACCTCGCGCTGCTGGAACAGCTTGCCGTTCCACAGGTCGATGAGTTGTTCGGTGAACGCGGGCTGCATCTCGTCGCGAAAGATCTGGTCGAGGCTCTGCAGCAGCGTCGCCTTGTCGGGGGCGCGGAACATCTCGAGCGTGCGGCGGTTCACGTCGATCACGCGAATCTCTTCCATGCAGCGTTGCACGAACTCCGGGTGCACAGTGGTGACGGTGCGGAAGTCTTCGATGCCGCGCGCGCGCACGTCGTTCATCAGCCGCTTGATGGCGCTGAAGTCTTCGACCCACAGCGAGACCGGCGAGTCCTGGAACAGGCCGCGCGCATGGCGCTCGCTGTCGGCCAGGCGGTGTTCGGCGCGGGTGCGCTCGGTGATGTTCTCGATCGCCACAAGCACCCGGCCCCATTGCGCGTGGTGGCCCGGCAAGACGGTGCCTTTGACGAGAATTTCCAGGCGCTCGCCGGCCAGCGAGTAGTTGACAGTCTGGCTCGAAAAGCCGAGTCGCCCTTCCCACAGCGAGACCAGCTCTTCGATGTGGGCCTGCAGCATCGCGTCGCGAAACACGCTGTCGAGGTTGGCCACCAGGTGCTGCAGGTCGCGGGCCTTGAACAACTCGAGCGTGCGGCGGTTGACCGAGACCACCTTCAATTGGCGGCTGCATTCGGCCACGCGGGTCTTGTCTTCGATCAGGTAGCGGCGCAGGTCGGTGATGCCGGCCGCGCGCCAGCGGTCGAACAGCGTGTGCAGTGCGCTGTAGTCTTCGAGCCAGAGCGAGACCGGCGCCAGCTCGAACATCTCTTCGAAATCGGTGCTCATCTCGAGCCCTCCCGCATCAATCTTTCAATCTCGGTGGCGGCCACCGGCACGCCGCGGCTGATCAGCTCGCAGCCGGTTTCGGTGACGACGGCGTCGTCTTCGATGCGGATGCCGATGTTCCAGTAGCGCTCCGGCACCCCCGGCGCCGGGCGCACGTAAATGCCCGGTTCGAGCGTGACCACCATGCCCGGCTCGAGCTGGCGCGAAGGGGGCATCAGCACCTGGTTGCCCAGACCGTCGGGCTGGTCGGTGGGCGCTTCGCCGAGCGACAGGTATTCGCCCACGTCGTGCACGTCGCGCCCGAGCCAGTGGCCGGTGCCGTGCATGTAGAACTGGCGGTACGCCGCTGATTCGATCACCGCGTCAACGTTGCCCACGCTTTTGCTGTCGAGCAGCCCGGTGTCGAGCATGCCCTGCGCCAGCACCCGCACCGCCGCATGGTGCGCCTCGCGCTGGCGTGCGCCGGGGCGCGTGGCGGCAGCGGCAGCGTCTTGCGCGGCGAGCACGATGTCGTAGAGCTCGCGCTGCGCCGGAGTGAAGCGGCCGTCGGCCGGGAAGCTGCGGGTGATGTCGCTGGCGTAGCCGTCGAGCTCGCAGCCGGCGTCGATCAGGCACAGCTCGCCCGCGCGCAACTCGGTGTTGCCGGCCGCGTAATGCAGGATGCAGGCGTTCGCGCCGGCCGCCACGATCGAAGGGTAGGCCGGGCTCTGCGCGCCGTGGCGGCGGAACTCGTGCAGCAGCTCGGCTTCGATCTCGTACTCGCGCACGCTGCCTTGTGGCGCGGCGCGAAAACGCGCGCCGCAAAAGCGCATCGCACGCGCATGCGCACCGGCCGAAATGCCGGCGGCGTGGCGCATCAGCGCCAGTTCTTCGGCACCCTTGCGCAAGCGCATCTCGGCCAGCAGCGGGCCGAGGTCACGTTGGTTCGCGGGCGCCTGCACGCCACGGCGCGAGCGCGCGCGCAGCGTGGCGAGCCAGCCGTCAACCTGCGTGGCCAGCGCGGCGTGCACGCCGAACGGAAACCACACGGCGCCGTGCCCGGCGAGCAACTCCGGCATCACGCTGTCGAGCGTGGCCACGTCGCAGGCATCGCTCACGCCGAGTGCGGCCGGAGCAGCGGCCGGGCCGAGGCGCACGCCGTCCCAGATTTCGTGGGCCGGGTCTTTCTCGCGGCACAGCAGGGTGGATTCGCCGCTCGGGGCCAGCACCAGCCAGGCGTTCGGCTCGTCGAAGCCCGTGAGGTAGTGGAACGAGCTGTCGTGCCGGTACGGGTGGTCGTTGTCGCTGTTGCGCTGGCGCGCGGGCGCGGTCGGGATCACGGCGATGCCGCCGCCTGCGGCCCGGAGGGCCTGCGCGAGGCGCGCACGCCGGTCTGAAAAAACGTTCATGGCCTCACTGTAGCGCGGCCCTCCGGCCCTGCTGGCGCCGGGGCGTGCCACTTTGCGCTAGCCTGTTTGTTTGTACCGACATCGAATGAGAACGAACATGCACTATCGACGCCTGGGCCGCAGCGGCCTGCAGGTCAGCGCCTTGTCGCTGGGCTCGTGGGTCACGTACCACAACCAGGTGGACACGAAGGCCGCCACCGAAATGCTTGCCGCGGCCATCGACGCCGGCGTGAATTTCTTCGACAACGCCGAGGTCTACGCCAGCGGCCAGAGCGAGGTCGTGATGGGCCAGGCCTTCAAGGCGCTGAAGTGGCCGCGCCTGAACTTCATCGTCTCGACCAAGTTCTTCTGGGGTTTGAGTCGCGAGGGCAACACCGTCAACCGGATGGACACGCTCAACCGCAAATACCTCTCGCAGGCGATCGACGGGTCACTCGCGCGCATGGGCCTGGACTTCATCGACCTGGTCTACTGCCACCGCCCCGACCCGCACACGCCGATCGAAGAAACGGTCTGGGCGATGAGCGACATGATCACGCGTGGCAAGGCGCTCTACTGGGGCACGAGCGAGTGGTCGGCGGCCGAGATCCGCGCCGCCTGGGACATCGCCGACAAACACCATCTGCACAAGCCGGTGGTCGAGCAGCCGCAGTACCACCTGTTCCACCGCAAGCGCGTCGAGCAGGAATATGCGCGGCTCTATGAAGACATCGGCCTGGGCTTGACGACCTGGAGTCCGCTCGCCAGTGGCCTTTTGACCGGCAAGTACAAGGACGGCATTCCGCCGGGCAGCCGCGGTGCGATGGAGAGCATGGGCTTTCTCGGCGCGAGCCTGGCCGACCCGGCCAAGAAGGCGGCGGTGGTGCAGCTCGACGCCGTCGCCGCGAGCCTGGGCTGCAGCGTGGCCCAGCTCGCGATCGCGTGGGTGGCGAAGAACCCGCACGTGAGCTCGGTGATCACCGGCGCTTCGAAGTTGTCGCAGTTGCAGAGCAACCTCGGCGCGGTCGCGGTGATCGAGCAACTCACGCCCGAGGTGATGGCGCGCATCGACGCGATCAGTGCGCCACTGGCGCAGTAGGCGTTGTCTGGTTCAGGGCCTGCAGCTGTGCTGGCGTGCCGACGTTTTCCCACGGGCCGCGGTAGACCTCGGCGGTGATGCGGCGCTCGCGCATGCCCTCGAACAGCAAGGGACCGAGCGCGACCTTCGTGCCCGGCACGATGTGCGAACACAGCGTGGCGCGGCACAGCGCGAGGTTGGCGTAGGTCCAGCGCTGGCCGTCGGGGCCAGGCGTGTCGGCCAGGCCGAAACCATCGGCACCGAGGCCGAAATCGCCCCGCGTGTGGAAGCTCGGGTTGGGCACGAGCCACAGGTGGGCGAGGTGGTCGCCGGCGGCGAACTGGTCTGCGGCCAGCGCATCGATCACGAAGCCAGGCGCGAAGATGTCGCCCGAGATCAGCCAGAAGCATTCGTCGTCGCGGTCGACCAGCAGCGGCAAGGCCTTGGCGATGCCGCCGGCCGTTTCGAGTGCACCGCCATGGTCGCGGCCCTCCATCGAATACCGGATGCGCAAGCCCCAGCGCGTGCCGTCGCCGAGCACCTCGGCGAGGCGTTCTTCGAGCCACGCCGTGTTGATCACGACCTCGTTCACGCCGCCGCGCGCGAGCGCTTCGAGGTGCCATTCGATCAGCGGCTTGCCGCGAACTGCGAGCAGCGGCTTCGGGGTGTGGTCGGTCAGCGGGCGCATGCGTTCACCGCGGCCGGCAGCGAGGATCATTGCTTTCATCGCTGCCCAGTCTAGGGCCTTCCAGGGCCGGTTAGCCCAAGGCCGGCCCCAGGCCGATCGGTGCCGGCGCGGTCAGCACGATCTTGCTGAACAGCGGCCGGTAGATGTCCTCGGGCTCATGGCCGGTCAACGGGTCGCGGTTGGCGAGAAAGGCTGCGTCGATCTGGGTCCAGTCCTCGGCGCTCAGGGTCTTTTCCGCGAGCGGCAGGATCTCGGTTTCTTCGAGCGCCATGTGCGCCAGGTAGAAGTCGATGTAGCGGCCGACCGATTGTTCGAACGCGTCACGGCGTGGCTCGCCGAGCACCTCGAAAGCGAGCAGGTCGTGCTCGAGGTCGCGGATCGCCTTCTCGCCGCGCGCATGGTCGCGCTCCAGCCGGTCGAGCGTGGCGCCGGCTTCGGGGGAACGCTCGCGCAGCTTCGGGAACAGCCACGCGCTTTCCTTGGTGTGGTGCAGCCGCTCGGGGAATTCGTCGACGTAGAACAGCATCGCGCGCAGCACGCTGAAGTCGGGCATCAGGCGCTTGCGGCGGTACTCGGTCAACAGCAGCGACAGCGAGCGAAGCATCGCCGACAGCGCGTTGTGTTCCTCGCGAATGATGGTCAGGGCAGCGTGGGTCATGTGCGGGCTCGGTCGGTTGTGCCAGAGCCGAGCGTCGCACCACAGGCTCGGCCGGCGCTTGCGCCAGATCAAGCCGCGAGCACGGCCCGCCCGCGCTCCAGTGCATGCTGTTCGACATGCTGCGGCTCGAACGCTGCGATCAGTGCCGTGAGCAGCGCATGCGCCTTCGCCGAGTTGTCGCTGCCGAGGTTGCACACGTAAACGTCGAGCGTCACGGCGGCGATCTCGGGCCAGGTGTGCACCGCCAGGTGCGACTCGGCCAGCAGCACCACGCCGGTGATGCCGACCGGTGCGTTCGCAGCGGCGCCGGGTGCGGGCTCGAAGCGGTGGAACAACTCGCCCACCGGCGCCAGGCCGGCGAGGCGCACAGCACCGAGGCAGGCTTCGCGCAACGCTGCGGGGTCGAGCATCACGCAGCGCCCGGCGGGGCAGCCACGCAGGTCGGCGGTGAGGTGCAATCCGTGCATGCGCAGAATTATCCGGTGCGTCGCGCTCGGCCCCTAAAATGGCCCTCCCGCCCACCACGGACCCGCACGCGCATGGCCACGACTCCCACCCTTTCACAGGGTCAATCGACCCTCATGGCCAACGCCATTCGCGCTCTCGCGATGGACGCGGTGCAACAAGCCAACTCCGGCCACCCCGGCGCGCCGATGGGCATGGCCGAGATGGCGGTCGCTTTGTGGGGCCAGCACCTGCAGCACAACCCCGGCCACCCGCAGTGGGCCAACCGCGACCGCTTCGTGCTGTCGAACGGCCATGCGTCGATGATCCTGTACGCGCTGCTGCACCTCACGGGCTACGACCTGCCGATGAGCGAGCTGCGCAACTTCCGTCAGCTGCACAGCAAAACCCCGGGCCACCCCGAACACGGTCTGACGCCGGGCGTCGAGACCACCACCGGCCCGCTCGGCCAGGGCATCGCCAACGCGGTCGGCATGGCGCTGTCGGAGAAGCTGCTGGCGAAGGAATTCAACCGCGACGGTCACACCATCGTCGACCACCACACGTATGTCTTCCTCGGCGACGGCTGCCTGATGGAAGCCATCAGCCACGAAGCCTGCGCGCTGGCCGGCGCCTGGAAGCTCTCGAAGCTGATCGCGCTCTACGACGACAACGGCATCTCGATCGACGGCAAGGTCGAACCCTGGTTCATCGACGACACGCCCAAGCGTTTCGAGGCCTACGGCTGGAACGTGATCCGCGGCATCGACGGCCACGACGCGGCCGCAGTGTCCGCCGCCATCACGGCCGCCAAAGGCCTGGCCAAGCCCACGCTGATCTGCTGCAAGACCACCATCGGCAAAGGCTCGCCGAACCGCGCCGGCACTGCCAAGGCGCACGGCGAGGCGCTGGGTGCTGACGAGATCAAGCTCACGCGCGCCGCGCTCGGCTGGGCCAGCGAGCCCTTCGTGATCCCGGAAGAGGTTTACACGCTGTGGGACGCGCGGGCCCGTGGCCTCGCCGCCGAAACGCAATGGGTCGAGGCCTTCGAGGCCTATGGCAAGGCTTATCCCGAACTCGCGCTCGAGTTCGCGCGCCGCATGGACAACGAGCTGCCCAAGGGCTGGGCCCAGGCCGCTGTCGACGCCGCCGTGGCCGCGCACACCAAGGCCGAGACCGTGGCCAGCCGCAAGGCCAGCCAGCTCGCCCTCGAAGCCTTCACGAAGACGCTGCCCGAGCTGCTCGGCGGCAGCGCCGACCTGACCGGATCGAACCTCACCAACACCAGCAGCACACCGGCCTTCCGCTTGGAGGCCGACGGCAGCTCGAACGGCGGGCGCCACATCAACTATGGCGTGCGCGAGTTCGGCATGGCCGCCATCATGAACGGCATGGCGCTGCACGGCGGGCTGATCCCCTACGGCGGCACCTTCCTGACCTTCAGCGACTACAGCCGCAACGCGATCCGCATGGCCGCGCTGATGAAACAGCGCGTGATCCACGTCTTCACGCACGACAGCATCGGCCTCGGCGAAGACGGGCCCACGCACCAGAGCATCGAACACGCTGCTTCATTGCGACTGATTCCCGGGCTCGATGTCTGGCGCCCCTGCGACACCGCCGAGACGGTGGTGGCCTGGGCCTGCGCGATCGAGAACAAACACCGCCCGAGCGCGCTGCTGCTGTCGCGCCAGAACCTGCCTTATGCACCGAAGTCTTCGCTCGACGGAATCTCGAAAGGCGCCTACGTGCTGGCCGAACCGAGCGAGGTCGGCCTGAAGAAAAAGGCCCAGGCCGTGATCATCGCGACCGGCTCCGAAGTGCAGCTCGCGCTGCACGCGCAGCAGCAGCTCGGCAAGAGCGGCATCGCGGTGCGGGTGGTCTCGATGCCGTCGACCAACGTCTTCGACCGCCAGCCGGCGGCGTACAAGAACAGCGTGTTGCCCAAGGGCGTGCCGCGCATCGCGGTCGAGATGGGCGTGACCGACGGCTGGTGGAAATACGGCTGCGCCGCGGTCGTCGGCATCGACACCTATGGCGAGTCGGCGCCCGCGCCCGAGTTGTTCAAGCACTTCGGCTTCACGGCAGAGAACGTGGTGGCGACGGTGCGCAAGGTGCTGGGCCGCTGAGCGGCTGGCCGGCCGACCCCGCCATGCACGCCCGGATCAGGCACTGCTTGAGCGCGCTGGCGCTGCTGGCCGGCTGCGCTGCGCAGGCCCAGAGTGGCGCTTCGCTGGTCGCCTTGCCGGAAGCGTCTTCTATCGAGTGCCTGACCTTGGCCGCAGGCGCCCGCCCGCCGGCCTATCCGGAGAGCGAGCTCGCGCTCAAACAGGAAGCCGTCGTCAGAGTGCGTCTGGTTTTTGCCGGGGCGGACGCCGCGCCGAAAGCAAGCGTGTTCTACAACCTCGGCCCGGAGTCGATGTCGAACACCGTTCTCGAGTACGTCCGGAACTATCGGCTGCCCTGCATGGCGTCCGGTGCCGAACCGGTGGTCGCCACGCAGGAATTCAACTTCACGCTGGAAGGCCGAAAGGTCGTTCATGGCGGTCTGCGCGACGAACTCGCCAGGAAGAACGTGATCGCCTGTGTGACGGGTGACGAACGGCGCCCGGAATATCCACGCGATCTCAGGGGCCCGCTGCCGCAGGGCAATGTGATCGTCAGGCTGAAGTTCAGCAACGCATTCGACGCGCCGACGGCGACGATACTGACCGACGCCGGCAGCCGGGTGCTGAGACGGATCGTGCTCGACCATGTCGAGCGCTACCGCATGCCTTGTATGCCAGCCTCGGGCAAGCCGATCGAGGCGATGCGAACCTTCTTCTTTCGACAAGAGGGCGCGCGGCAGTACACCTTGAACGACCTGACGCTTCAGCAGTTTGTCGATGGGCTCGACAAGCTCGAACAACAGCGGGTGCGTTTCGACTTTTCCACCATGAACTGCCCGTTCGACGTGCGCCTGAATCTTTACCAGCCGTTCGCCAGGAATTCCGTCGGCGAGATCGAGCGTGCCGACCCGAACCGGCGCGAGTTCATTGAGTGGCTGAGAGGCGTGGCGCTGAAACTTCCCGAAGCCGCGGCCCCCCAGATCATCGGCCAGGCGATGACTGTTTCGGTGCCCTGCGGCACGCTCGACCTCACCTGATTTTCGTCTGACCCCAAGGAGAATTTTCATGACCATCAAGATCGGCATCAACGGCTTCGGCCGCATCGGGCGCATGGTGTTTCGTGCCGCCGTTCAAAACTTCGCCGAGATCGAAGTCGTCGGCATCAAC